>CAZEQO010000077.1:6538-13276 GCA_964514365.1 uncultured Robiginitalea sp.
TGTCGCCGGAATGGGCGCTGACCTTTTTGAGTCTTATGTAGGGTCGATTATCGGAACCATGGTTCTCGGTGCCGCCTTTGTAGGCCTGCCGGAATTTCAGGAGAGTTTTAACGGCCTCGGTGCAGTCTACCTTCCGCTGGCCCTGGCCAGTGCCGGGATTGTCATGTCGATTATCGGCACTTTCTTCGTCAAGGTAAAGGATGGAGGGTCTCCTCATAAAGCATTAAATATTGGGGAGTTTGGCTCTGCCTTTCTCACCCTGATCGCTTCTTATTTTCTAATCGTCAATATCCTTCCGGAGACCTGGACTATGGGAGGTACGGAGTATACATCCTTAGGTGTTTTCTGGGCCACCATCGCCGGTCTGATTGCAGGACTTCTCGTTGGGAAGGTTACCGAATACTATACCGGCACAGGTACCAAACCGGTAAACTCCATTGTACGTCAGTCTGAAACCGGAGCGGCTACGAACATCATCGCAGGCCTCGGCGTGGGAATGATGTCTACAGCCATTCCGATTTTGCTGATTGCTGCTGCAATTCTGCTCTCACATCATTTTGCCGGGCTCTACGGGATTGCCATTGCGGCCGTGGGGATGCTCGCCAATACCGGGATTCAACTTGCGGTAGATGCCTACGGTCCGATTTCTGACAACGCGGGGGGTATAGCCGAAATGGCTGAACTTCCTAAAGAAGTACGGGAGCGCACCGATAAACTCGATGCTGTGGGGAACACTACTGCTGCGATCGGGAAAGGTTTTGCCATTGCTTCTGCTGCACTTACTGCCCTTGCGCTTTTTGCCGCCTTTATGCAAACAGCACGGGTTACGGCTATTGACGTCTCCAGGCCTGATATCATGGCCGGATTGCTTGTCGGAGCCATGTTGCCCTTTGTTTTCTCTGCCCTTTCTATGAATGCTGTAGGACGGGCTGCGATGGCCATGATCGAAGAAGTACGCCGGCAGTTCCGCGATATTCCGGAACTCAATAAGGCACTTGCTGTGATGCGCAAATACGATTCAGACATGACAAAGGCAACGGCCGAGGACCGGGCGATTTTTGACGCCGCTGACGGAAAGGCTGAATACGATAAATGTGTTGAAATTTCCACCAAAGCTTCCATTCGCGAAATGGTCCTTCCCGGGTTACTGGCTATTGCCGTACCTGTGGCCATCGGGTTTATCGGTGGGGCTGAAATGCTCGGTGGTTTGTTGGCCGGGGTGACTTCAGCCGGTGTTTTGATGGCTATTTTCCAGTCCAATGCCGGGGGTGCCTGGGATAACGCCAAAAAAATGATTGAATCCGAAGGTCGGAAAGGAACCGATGCCCACAAAGCAGCTGTAGTAGGGGACACGGTTGGAGATCCGTTTAAGGATACATCCGGACCTTCCCTGAATATCCTTTTAAAGCTTATATCCGTAGTTGCCCTGGTGATTGCGCCGAGTATAGCGCTTTCCCCGGACACAGCTATGGCCTATGCCGAAGCAGGGTTTGGATCTGAAATGGACCGTAAGATTGAGGTTCATATGGAAACGACGGAAGAAGGGAACCTGACAGCCCACATTACCACTACCACTATCGAAAATGGAGTGAAAGACGTGGATCAGCAAATTATTTCGGGGACTCCCGATGAGGTTAAAGCCAAAGTTGAAAACCTCAAAAAAGTGACTGCTGATGGAAAGGTCATTGAGGAAATTATTATTGAAGAGTAATTCCAATACTTTACAATTTGTGAAAACCCGGGCTGCAAAGTCCGGGTTTTTTTGTGCTCCGGGGGATCGGGGGTTATTTGTAACTTAGCGCAATGGCGTGGTTTGGAAGGAAAGACCCCTTACAGATTATCGGGTTTCAGACCTATGGGACCCCGGATCATATTTATGCCCGGGGCAGGGCCCTGGAAGATGAGACGATAGATCTGGCACAGAAAGGGACAATACAATTGCTGCTGAACAGCTGGAAGCGTTTTGAGACAGACGAGATTCGTTATGCCCCGCTGAAGATGCACCTTTCTGACGGGCGTATCCTGAAGGTGAAAACAGATGACCACGGGTACTTTGTCATCGATGAAGCGATCCGGGGTCTCGGTCCTATGGTCAATGCTGAGAATTGGCTCCCCTACGAAATATCCTTTGACCTGGGGACTACCCGGCATACCATTCTCGAGTCCAACAAGTTTCCCGGTGCGATTTTGATTCCTTCACAAGATGTTTCCTACGGTATCATTACCGATATAGATGATACCATTTTGCACACTGGGGTGACCTCTTACATGAAATGGCAGGTAATCGCCAATACACTATTTAAAAGGGCCGAAAGGCGTATTCCGCTGCAGGGCGCCGCGGAGTTGTATCATAAGTTTCACAGGGGTAAAAGCGGCCTGGAGGCCAATCCCGTATTTTATGTGAGCCACAGTCCCTGGAATCTATACCGCTATCTCGAATTTTTTTTAAGTGCAAATGATTTTCCAAAGGGTCCGATCCTCTTGAGAAGTATGGCGAGTGTCCTGGGGAGATCTGTTGAAGGACACATCCCCCACAAGGAGTACGAGATTCAGAATATCCTGAAAACCTATCCAAAAATGAGGTTTATCCTTGTCGGGGACAGTGGTGAAAAAGACGCCGACATTTACCTGAAGATTGCACGTGAATACCCGGGTCGTATTCGGGCCATTTACCTGCGTTCGGTAAAACACAGATCCCGGATGCAGCGGGTGCGAAAACTCACAAGTCAGGAAACCGAAGTGCCGGTATTGATAGTAGACCGGAGTGAGGAGGTCGCGGAGCACGCCAGGGGCATGGGTTTGATTTAAGCCTTACAGCACTTTTTAAAATACACAAGCCCGGGCCAGTGTCCGTCAGTTAGAACAAACCGTTGATTTCCGCATCGATCTTGTTGATCACTTCCCCCAAATGTTCGGGATTGTCCACAAAATCCAGGTCATCTACATTGACAATGAGCAGTTTTCCGACTTCATATCCTTCCGCCCAGGCTTCATACCGTTCATTCAGGCGGCTGAGGTAATCGATGGAAATGGAGCTTTCGTACTCCCTTCCCCTCTTATGGATTTGATTGACGAGATTTGGGATGGAACTGCGCAGGTATATCAGGAGGTCCGGGGGTTGCACCAGGGACTCCATCAAATTGAACAGGCTGATATAATTCTGAAAATCCCGGTTGGTCAGCAGGCCCATGGCGTGCAGGTTCGGGGCGAAAATAAAAGCATCTTCGTAAATCGTGCGATCCTGAATGACGTTCTTCCCGCTCTCCCTGATCTTTAGAATCTGCCTGTATCGGGTATTGAGGAAGTAGATTTGCAGGTTAAAGCTCCATCGGGCCATCTGGGTATAGAAATCATCCAGATAGGGATTGTCCACTACATCTTCAAAATGGGCTTCCCATTTGTAGTGTTTGGCAAGTAGTTCCGTGAGTGTGGTTTTTCCTGCGCCGATGTTCCCGGCCACCGCAATATGCATACAATTCTAATTTTTAAGGCCTTGAAGATTTCCCTTTATGGAATGAGACAATATACGAAGTATCTCCAGTTCGGGGAAATAAAAACGATGCAATGCACTCCGGGATTTAAAGTTACTTTCAATCACTCTTTTCCAGGACCGACGGCAGGTTTTCATTTTTTTGTTTTGCCGATTAGTGTCGATATCCTATTTTTGACACCAATAACGAGGATAGATTTGACTGATTGCAACCTCGGAAACCGAAAATCCGGTTCCAAAAATGCTAAAGCAGTAGGCTTCGCTACCCATGGGTGCTGGTTATTCCACTGTTAAGCATTCTTTTCGCTCCAGGTCAGCTATTCCCAAAAGCAACATCATGTCTTATTTGTTTACCTCTGAATCCGTCAGTGAAGGTCACCCGGATAAAATTGCAGACCAGATCAGCGATGCGCTCCTCGATAATTTCCTGGCCTTTGATCCGGAAAGTAAAGTAGCCTGTGAAACCCTTGTCACTACGGGCCAGGTCGTGCTCGCCGGAGAAGTAAAGAGCCATACCTATGTAGATCTGCAACAGATTGCGCGGGAGACTATCAACCAAATCGGCTATACGAAAGGAGCTTATCGCTTCAGCGGGGATTCCTGTGGTGTGATATCCCTGATCCACGAGCAGTCCTCTGAAATTCTTCAGGGTGTGGATCGGGAATCAAAAGAGGAACAAGGTGCCGGGGACCAGGGAATGATGTTTGGATATGCCACCAGGGAAACAGACAATTATATGCCGCTGGCCCTCGATATTGCCCACAGGATCCTGAAGGAACTCGCCCTGCTCAGACGCGAGTCCAATGAAATAAGTTATCTGAGGCCGGATGCGAAGGCACAGGTAACCCTGGAGTATTCCGATGAGAATATACCCCAGCGCATCGATACGATTGTGGTCTCTACCCAGCACGATCCCTTTGATGAATCGGATGAGGCTATGTTGCGGCAGATCGAATCAGACATCAAAAAAATTCTGATCCCCAGGGTCGTGGGCGGGCTTCCCAGCCGTATCCAGGGATTGTTCGGACCAGAAATCAACTACCATATCAACCCCACCGGCAAGTTTGTCATTGGGGGCCCCCATGGTGATACCGGCCTTACCGGGCGTAAGATCATTGTGGATACCTATGGGGGGAAAGGAGCCCACGGGGGAGGTGCCTTTAGCGGTAAAGATCCGAGTAAGGTCGACCGAAGTGCCGCCTATGCCGCGCGTCACGTGGCCAAAAACCTGGTCGCTGCAGGTGTAGCGGATGAAATACTCGTGCAGGTCAGTTACGCTATTGGCCTGGCAGAGCCTACCTCTGTAAATGTGAATACCTATGGAACTTCTAAGGTCCCTATGACCGACGGGGCAATCGGTGAAAAAGTCATCGAACTCTTTGATATGCGACCGGCGGCCATAGAGGCTCGTCTGAAGCTTAGAAATCCGATCTATTTGGAAACAGCCGCCTACGGGCATATGGGCCGGGAACCGCGCTGGGTCGAAAAGGTATTTGAATCGCCTTATAACGGGCGTGTCGAAAAGAAGGTCGAGCTTTTTACCTGGGAAAAACTGGATGCCGTTGAGACCGTTAAAAAAGCTTTTGACCTATAGCCCATTTTGGATTGGGCCAGGGCGGCCCGCATGTTCCTGATTTGTACTGACATTATCGAGAAAGGTGAAGGGATTAGACCCGTTGAAGCCTTGGCAACCCTTCGCCCATTGTGATGAAGAAGGTGCTACATTCTACCCACGGGCATTAGTCCGGGGGGACAGATAATTTTCCATGGCCCCCCGGGATCTCTCCTCTTTCTCAAAACTCACAAATTCCACCCTCGCAGCATCTGTCAATTCGGACAACTGCAGGGGAATACAGCTTGCAGAAGATGAGAGCAACCACATTAAATAAAATCGAATGGGCGGATTTTTCCACCCTCAATGGGACCACCTTGCCCATAACCCTGTCCTATGAAGAATTCGGGAGGGAATTGCATACGGCCCCTGTTGTTTTGGTTAACCACGCGTTGACCGGGAATTCCAATGTGGCCGGGACCGATGGTTGGTGGGTTCCCCTGGTAGGCTCTGGTAAATGTATAGATACGGATCGGTTTACCGTTTTGTGTTTCAATATTCCCGGGAATGGATACGATGGCTTTCTGATTGAGAATTATAAGGATTTTGTGGCTGCGGATATCGCCAGGATTTTTTTAAAAGCTCTGGAGCACTTAAAAATACCCCGGCTCTTTGCATTAATCGGGGGATCCCTCGGCGGAGGTATTGCCTGGGAAATGGCGGCTTTAAAACCGGATCTTACCCAGCATCTTATCCCGGTGGCTTCAGATTGGAAATCTACGGACTGGCTCATTGCCAACTGTCAGATCCAGGAACGCTTTCTGGAGAATTCCAGCAATCCGGTTCACGATGCCCGGATGCATGCCATGCTTTGTTACAGAACTCCGGAGTCCTTTAAGGAGCGCTTTGAGCGAACGACCAATGAAGAACTGCAGGTATTTAACGTGGAGAGCTGGTTGCTGCACCACGGGAAGAAATTGCAGAAGCGATTTCAATTAGCCGCCTATAAATTCACCAATCAACTTTTAAAGACTATTGACATTTCCCGGGGAGGTACGGATCGTTTTCAGGCTTTAAAGGACAGCGAAACCTGTATCCATATCATAGGGGTGGATTCCGATTTGTTTTTTACGGCCTCAGAGAACCGGGAAACCTACCGCCACCTGGCTGAATCCCGCAGCAATGTAACCTATGGTGAGATACGCTCCCTTCACGGTCACGATGCCTTTCTTATCGAGCACGGACAGATGGAGGACCTGCTCAGACCTGTTTTTCAGCCTGAAGCCACTCCCAGTCCGTTGAAGGTTTTAAAATTCGGGGGTACTTCCCTCGCCAATGGTCAGGGGTTGGACCGCGTTATAGAGATCATACGGGATAAATATTTTGCCCGGGAGCGGCTGGTGGTCGTGCTTTCTGCCCGTGGCAGGGCTACAGATGAATTATTGGAAATGCTGGAATCGGCAGCTCAGGGCAGGGATTTTAAACATTTACTTCGGGACTTTCGAAAATACCAACAGCAACCTCTGGAAGGAGGGATGCTGGAAGACCTCTTTTCCGGGTTGGAGCGCCTCCTGGAAGGGGTCCGCCTGCTGGGGGATTTCAGCCCTAAAATCAGGGATCAGGTATGGGCTTTTGGCGAGTTGCTCTCTGTTCGGGTGGTGAGTGGACTACTTCAAAAAATGGGTATTCCGGCCCG
>CAZEQO010000078.1:0-554 GCA_964514365.1 uncultured Robiginitalea sp.
AGGTTCCACTACGTGAGTTTGGAAATGCCTGCAAAACGGCTTTCCACCGCCTTCGATTCCGTTACGCTTTACGGACAGGACCCCGGGCACCGGCCCGATATTTACGGGAAAATAGGCAATGCCGGCGTTTCAATCTGTTGCCTGGACGACGCCAAGAAACTCTATTCCGGTTTTGATCTCTCGGATCCGAAAACTTCGGTAAGTATGACCATAAACGGCCCGGCACCTATGTTGCTGGGATTCTTCCTCAATGCAGCTATCGATCAGAATTGTGAAAAGTATATCAAGGGACAGGGTCTTGAAAAGGAGGTTGAGAAAAAAATAGCGGCACTGTATAAGGATAAAGGCATGTCCCGCCCTGTCTATCATGGGGAACTGCCAGAGGGTAACGACGGTCTCGGACTCATGCTCTTGGGTGTGACGGGAGACCAGGTCCTGCCCGCTGAGGTCTATGAGGGAATCCGGGCAGATACCCTGAAGGCCGTACGCGGAACAGTTCAGGCCGATATCCTCAAGGAAGACCAGGCGCAGAACACCTGTATTTTCTCCACGGA
>CAZEQO010000078.1:564-5412 GCA_964514365.1 uncultured Robiginitalea sp.
CCTGATGGGGGATGTACAGGAGTATTTTATAGAAAACCAGGTGCGGAATTTCTACTCCGTTTCCATATCCGGTTACCATATTGCGGAAGCCGGGGCCAATCCGATTACGCAATTGGCCTTTACACTCTCCAATGGATTTACCTATGTGGAATACTATCTGAGCCGGGGTATGGATATTAATAAATTCGGTCCGAATCTCTCCTTTTTCTTTTCCAACGGTATCGATCCGGAATACGCGGTAATCGGTCGGGTTGCACGGCGCATCTGGGCCAAGGCTATGAAGGAAAAGTACGGGGCAGATCCGCGGGCACAGATGTTAAAATACCATATTCAGACTTCCGGAAGGAGCCTGCATGCCCAGGAAATCGATTTTAATGATATTCGCACGACGCTGCAGGCGCTGTATGCGATTTACGACAATTGCAATTCCCTGCACACCAATGCCTACGACGAGGCCATCACAACCCCAACGGAAGAATCTGTGAGGCGGGCCATGGCCATTCAGCTGATCATCAATAAGGAACTCGGGCTGGCCAAAAATGAGAACCCCCTACAGGGTTCCTTTATCATAGAGGAGTTGACCGAGTTGGTTGAAGAAGCGGTGCTTCTTGAATTTGACCGCCTGACCGAAAGGGGAGGGGTCCTGGGCGCTATGGAAACCATGTATCAGAGATCGCGGATTCAGGACGAGAGCCTTCATTATGAAATGCTTAAACACACCGGGGAGTACCCTATTATCGGGGTGAATACTTTTTTGAACTCCAAAGGGTCACCCACGGTATTGCCCGCTGAGGTCATCCGGGCCACCGAGGCTGAGAAACAGGCCCAAATCGACACTCTCGAGCGCGTTCACAGCCAACATGAACCCGAAGCTGCCAAGCGCCTGGAGCACTTAAAACAGAGTGCCCTGCACAACGAGAATATGTTCGAAGCCCTGATGGAAGTCTGTAAGGTCTGCTCCCTGGGGCAGATTACCCAGTCCCTTTTCGAAGTAGGGGGTCAGTACCGGAGAAATATGTAAACTGGAGGCGCCCGGTTCCTGGATTACCCGAGGCTTTTCCTCCAGGCTTTAAAAGACTTTCTGAAACTCCGCAGTTCGGATTGCAGTAAGTCCAGGTATTCGCTTTCCCGGACACCATCCATTTCGAGCCCGCGGCAATAGCTGTTCAGGTTGCGGATCATAATACTGATAAACTGTAGGCTGCCCCTTCGGATATGATGTGAACGCGTGCTGGCAGCCAGTGCGATCTGTTTGCGGATTAGGCCGGTGTCTGTGAGCAGGGCGTCGGTCACCTGATCCCTCAAACTATCTGAAGAATACAGGGTTAAAAAGTCTTTTCTACTCGCCACACAAAACGCTATGGCCTGACTCATGGTCTGCAACTCCATAGCCTTTTGATATACGGGTAGATTACTGATTCCTTTGGAGGACATGGTAGCGTAGCAATTTTTACGTAAATTACTTTGAAAAACACATCGTTCACTTTAAATTAAGAGTATATATTAGCGATAATTCTTTAATACAAAAGGAAAAAAATAACTATTGCTTTGGATTTTAAATTAGATGGCTTAAACTGGGAAATCCTGGGGGTATTGCAGCAGAATTCGAGGGCTTCGCTCTCCGGGATTGGCAGGGAAATCGGGCTCACGCCACCCGCTGTGGCCGAGCGTGTAAAACGTATGGAGGATTACGGGATTATCGATGGCTACTGGACGGCTGTCTCACATACCAAACTTGGGTATCAACTCAAAGCAATCATCACCCTCAGGGCTTTTATGGGGAAACTGAAACCTTTTCTCGAGCATGTGAAAGGCCTGGAGGAAGTGGTCAATTGTTACCGGATTACGGGAAATGAAAATATCATTATGGAAGTAATTTTCCGAGACCAGTTTCACCTGGAGCAATTTATCGATCAACTCATTCAGTACGGGGAAACCCGGACCCATATTATCCTTTCGGAGGTCATATCCAACGCCCCGGTACGCAAACTGAAATCCAGGTAAACGTTTTCGCCTTTCCCTGCCTTAGATGATTCCAACATAATATAATCCTTATCTTAGAAGTGCACAATAATCGAGAAAAGAGGGTTTTTGCTGATGATTGAAAAATTGGCCGGATTTTTGATATGAGTGGATGTATGAGAAGAATTGTTATTTTCTTGTTGCTGCTGGGATGTATAGGCGTACCTGCAAATGCACAGGAACTGGCCCTCAAAAAGGGCATAGTCATGGATTCACTTCCCGTAAATGACAGCATTGCCCGACAAATTATATTGTACCTGCCCCAGGATTTTGACGCCGGGCAGGAGTGGCCGGTTCTCTTTCTCTGTGACGTCGAGGGCGATCGGACCAAGAAGCTCCGCTACCTCAAGGTGGCGGCTGACAAAAACGGCTATATCCTTGCTTCTTCCAGGGCCCTGAAGGATTCTCTTTCCTTAACCAATAAAATTCTCACCATCAGTAAGACGTTTGACGAACTTAAAGACCTGCTTCCCCTGGATTTAGATCGGGTCTACACCATGGGATACGACACCGGTGGGCAACTCGCGACTATTGTTCCTTCCATGCTCAGGGGGGTCAATGGGGTCCTGTCAGTAGCCTCCAGCCTTCCGAATCTCGATCTTATTAATCCGAAGGAGCCTTTTGATTTTGTCGGTGTATTGGGGCGGGGCGATTATCAGTATACCTATATGCTTGAAAGCGAAGTTTCGCTGGATCAGCGCAAGGTTCCCAATTATACCCTTTATCACCCAGAAGGGCATCAGTGGCCGGACCTGGTGTATCTCGATCTCGGAATGCAAATGCTCACCCTGATGGGTATGAAGCGGGCAGCCATTCCCAGGGGTGATCAGGTGATTCAGTCTGCTTATACGGATTACCAGAATGCAATCCTGGAGCTGGAACAAACCGGGCAATTGATTCTTGCCTATCATTATTCGGAACAGGGGGAATCTGTTTTTAAGGCATTGACAGACACAGACTGGTTTAAGGATAAGAAAAAAAGTATCCGAAAGTCCAGGGTGTATAAAAACCAGAAACGCGAATGGGACGCGGTGCGGCTCAACGAATTAGTGCTGGCCGGGGATTATATGTTTTACCTGGAGGAGGATGTCCTGAGTTTCAATCTGGACAATCTCGGTTGGTGGAATTATCAAATGGGAAAGATTACCAAATACAAGCAGAGTGCCAAAAGGGAAGAACAGTTGTTGGGGGAGCGGCTTGACGGGTATCTCAATGCCCTTGTTGAGGAATACCTGGAATTGTCGGGTCAGGAGCCGAACCCGGATTACGACGGCCTGATCCTTTTGAATATGCTAAAAACCATTACGGCGCCCGAGGATTACGAGCATTATCTGCAGGTTATTTCCCTTACGGCCAAATACAGTGACTTTGGCACCTCGAATTACTACCTGGAAGCCCTCTTAAAGAAGGGGTATACAGATGCCGATAAGCTCTATAACCTGCCCCATACCGGCCTGTTGAGAATTAGCCCTGAATATAACGCCCTGATTGCCCAGTACATCGGGGAGGCCCGATACGCTATTGAATAAAACAGGGCACTTATTTTGATGCCCCTGGGAAGCAGAGAGAAAAAAGAATAGGGCATATCTCCCCGATTTCCTAATTTTAGGGCCATTGAAAATCCAAATCCACCACATGTACAACACGGATGTAACAAGGGTTAAGGGCTTGCGGCCAGGTTTGTTATTGTTAGGGTGCTTTCTCATCTTTTCAGCCTGCCGGCAGCCCAAAAAATACCACGACGCAAGTCCCGTATCCGTTACCAATAGTAAAGGGGCCCTTGCCGATATTATTTCATTTCAGCAGGATCTGGATGCCTCGTTCAGGGATCCGGAAATTTCCCCTTTGCCCGACCGGTTCAGAATGCGTTTTGACGGCCTGGAATTCTTTGAGCCGGATACGAGTTACAGGGTGTGGGCACGGCTGGAACGGACCCCGGATGCCCTGCCTTTTCAAATGCAGACCAGTACGGATGAGCAGGCGGCGGAACGGGTATACGGGATTTTGTCTTTTACCCTCAAAGGCAGCCCCTATCGACTGGAAGTCTATCAGAGCCCTGACCTGATTTTGGAAGCGGGTTATGAAGACTACCTCTTTTTACCTTTCTCAGACCGCACCAATGGAAAGGGAACCTATGAGGGCGGGCGTTATATCGACCTGCGGATTCCGAAAGGCGATTCTGTTTTACTCGATTTCAATAAGGCGTTTAAGAAATAAAACCTGTTACGTTCCTACGCTGCTAGGCATAAGGTGCTTTCACCTAGTGCTGGTTCATCCGGAAATCGGCATAGGAATCCATCCCGTGTTCATGTAGGTCCAGACCTTCCAATTCTTCCTGACGGTCTACGCGGATTCCTACCGTTTTCTTGAGCCCGTATATGATCACAAAGGCAGATACGACACAAAAGATGCCGGCCGCTGCTACCCCGGAGAGTTGATACAGGAATTGTTGTCCCCCGGCCTTTGCCCCGAAAATACCTACGGTCAGGGTTCCCCAGATTCCGCAGATTAAATGGACGGTGACCGCACCTACAGGATCGTCGAGTTTGAGTCGGTCAATAAGGGAAACACCCCCCACCACAATGGCACCTGAGATCAACCCGATGAGCACGGCTTCATTGGGGGACATCAGGTCAGCTCCGGCTGTAATGCCTACAAGCCCCCCCAGTATCCCATTGAGGAACATGGTCAGGTCATAGGTTTTATAGGCCAGGGTAGAGACCAAAAAAGCTGCCACGCCCCCAGCTGCGGCTGCCAGGCTCGTCGTAGTAAGGACCAGGGAGGTCCGGGCAGGGTCTGCTGAAAGCACTGAGCCCCCGTTAAAAC
>CAZEQO010000078.1:5422-13049 GCA_964514365.1 uncultured Robiginitalea sp.
CCCCGCTGTGGCCATGGGGATGTTATGCCCGGGAATAGCGTTTGATTTCCCATGTTCCCCAAACTTTCCAATACGCGGACCCAACAACCAGATGGCTATCAGGGCACCCCATCCGCCTACGGAATGCACCAGGGTGGATCCCGCGAAATCATAAAAACCCTTACCGTCTTCGCCGCCGAGGCTGTATAAAAATCCTTCCCCCCACTGCCAGGAACCGACAATAGGATAGATCAACCCTACATAGAGGATAATGAATGCCATGAACGGCCCAATACGTATGCGCTCAGCCACGGCACCAGATACTATGGTGCCCGCCGTAGCCGCAAACATCCCCTGAAAGAGAAAGTCCGTCCAGTAGGTGTAGTTGCCGTCTGCGTAGGCGGTCGTAACGCCAGCGGGGTCCATATCCAGTCCGAATCCGGTGAAGCCCAGCCAGCCGTTGAATTCTCCCGGATACATCAGGTTGAAGCCCCAGCCAAAATACATCAGCAGGCCAACGGTTATAATAAAGATGTTCTTAAATAAAATATTGATGGTGTTCTTCTGGCGCGTCAGGCCGATTTCCAAAAAGGCAAAACCGGAATGCATAAAAAATACAAGGGCCGTACAGACCATCATCCATACATTGTTCGCTGTGAACGTAGCAGTATCCATAAGGGTTTTTTTTAAAGAGGTGGGTTAGTTAATTCCAGCTTGTCCGTTTTCCCGGGTACGGATGCGGTAGACATCCAGTACTTCTGAGATGATTATTTTTCCATCGCCAACATTTCCGGTATAGGCCGAATCCAGAAGGGTTTGCACCGTCCGGTCCAGGAAATCATCAGAGACGACGATTACCAGGAAACGCCTTTGAATATCTGAAGTGCTGTAGGCAATCCCACGATAGATGTGGCCTTGTTTTTCATTTCCAACCCCAGTCACATCCCAGTAGCTGAAAAAATTGACTTCGATTTCGTGCAAGGCCTTTTTTACCTCGTCAAACTTTGATTTTCGGATGATGGCTTCCACTTTTTTCATACCGTTCTCTGTTGGTTAATCGCACCAAATATAAATTAAAATAGAAATACCCCTATAAAAATAAGGGGTATTAGATCAAAAAAGTAAATAATACGTATCATACCCCTGTTAATAATAGGGTATAAGATTTATAATTACAAAATCCAGTAATGTAGCGTCTTAAAAAGGATTGCGGACCAACCTGAAACCCAAGGGCAGGTGATTGTCCCATCCGGAATTCCTTTATTCTTTTTGGAAATGTAAAAGGCTACAGGTTTTTAGAAACCCAAAATCCCAGGGCCACACATATTAGGCCTGCGACCAGGCTCCCCGCGGTATAACGAAATAACATGGCGTAGTTCTCTTCCCTTAGGAGGGTAAACATTTCAATGCCAAAAGTGGAAAATGTAGTAAAACCCCCACAGAATCCAACACCCAGCAACAGGGAGGCTTCATGGGAGATCGAATTCTCTTTTAATGCGAGTCCGGCCAGAAAACCGAGCAGGAGGCAACCTGCGATGTTCACCAAAAAGGTGCCCAGGTAGAACTGTGTTTCGCTGGAGTTTAGATATCCGCTGATCACATAGCGAAGGGCGCTTCCGACCCCACCTCCCAGAAAAATAAGGAGCAGGTGTTTCATCGGTAAAGTGAGAAATAGGCGAGCGTGGAATGTGCAGGTTTGCTCATAGAACGAATCTGAAAAGGGGATTAAACCGCCTTTTTCAACTCGGGTTCCCCAGCTGAAAAGTTGTACACTTCCCGCCCGGTTTTAGCGGCTTTCTCAGGATCGCTGACCGGCCTTTGGGCCGAGCGCAGTGAGTTGCTGAAGAGAAGTAAAAGGACGTTTATCACCACAAGTGATACGAATATCCAGATAAAAATGGCCATTGGAAAAGGTTGTTTATTGGCTAACGCAAATGTACGTGAATTCTTATGTTTTTGGAAATTCTTTTCGTAAAACGTTGTAAATGAACCGAAACCTTTGATGGATGGAACGAAAAAGGTTATGACTTCAAACTGTATTTTAAGAAGACGAGCAAGGCGACGAAACCTATAAAAAACAGCAGTACCCAAAGTACTCCGGAATATTGTTTTTTGGACCAGCTGCGGTCTTTGCGATACATTCGGATCACAACAAATACAAAAACCAGGATAAAGAGAATGGCGAAAACAACTTGTCCGGTGCTGAACATATTTTCTATTTTAGCGCAAAGCTAACCCAAACCGCTTCAACTATGAAAGAAAATATAAAGGCTGTTGCCGAATTTCACCGGGCCTTCGGACTAGGTATTTCAACTGAACTGGTTGCAGATTTAGGATCTCGTAAAAACACCTTGCGTTTCAAGCTGATGGAAGAAGAGAATCAGGAATATTTTCAGGCAGCTCAGCGGGGGGATATGGTGGAAGTTGCAGATGCGTTGGGGGATATGCTTTACATTCTTTGCGGTACGATCCTCGAGCATGGAATGCAGGAAAAAATCGAAGAGGTTTTCAGGGAGATCCAGCGCAGTAATATGAGTAAACTCGGTGCAGACGGGCGACCCGTGTACCGGGAAGACGGGAAAGTACTTAAAGGGCCGGATTATTTCCAGCCGAATTTAGCGACCATCCTCGAAACGGAATAAAAAAAGCCCGCAAAAGCGGGCGTGTTACTTATTTCACCCGATATCTCCAACCAAAGGGGTCTTCGGCCCGGTTATATTGAATGTCGGTAATCTGCTTTTTGAATCGAGCGGCATAGCTGTTCTCTAACTGGGGTAATTCATAGCGCCTGCCCTGATATCCGAAACTGCTGATCGGAGAGATAACAGCCGCGGTACCCGAGCCGAACATTTCTTTAAGACTGCCATTCTGCTCGGCTTCGATCAACTCCTTAACACTTATTTTTCGTACTTCCGTAGGAATATTACCGGCCTCTGCCAATCGCAATATGCTTTTGCGGGTCACCCCGTCGAGGATTCGGTCTGAGGTAGGGGATGTGAGCAAGGTGTCGCCAATGCGAACAAAAATATTCATCGCCCCTGCCTCCTCAATAAATTCGTGTGCATTGTCATCTGTCCAGATGACTTGCTGATAGCCATCGGCCACAGCGAGCTGGGTGGGGTAGAACTGACCTGCATAGTTGCCTCCGGCCTTGGCGTAGCCAACCCCTCCGTTGGCCGCCCGGGAGTATTTCTCTTCAATGCGGACCCCGAGTTTACCCGAAAAATAGGCGCCTGAAGGAGAACAGGCAATTATAAACATATACTCATCTGCCGGTGATGCGTGGAATCCCTGCCCAGAAGCAAAAATAAAGGGCCGGACATAGAGGGAACTGCCCTCGCTCCTCGGAATCCACTCCTGATCTACCTGGATCAGGGTTTTGAGACCCTCCATAAAAATACCTTTGGGAACCTCAGGTATCGCCAGGCGTTTTGCGGAGATATTCAGACGCTTTTGGTTTTCCTCCGGACGGAATAGCCATACGCCTCCTTCCGTGTCTTTATAGGCTTTCATGCCTTCGAAGATGGCCTGGCCGTAATGGAAGACTTTCGCCGACGGGTCGAGGGATAACGCCTGATAAGGCATTACTTTTGGATCTTGCCAACTCCCGTCTTTAAAAGTGCATACAAACATGTGATCTGTATGGACCTTGCCGAAGGGAAGGTTGGAAAAATCCACATCAGCCAATCTGGAATGGGCTGTTTTTTCGACCGGAATTTGAAGGGTAGATAAATTCATATACCTGTTGTTTACCCAATAAAATTACATAAATTTAATCAGTAAGACCTTTTATTTATTCCATTAAAATACAGAGTTTTGTAATCTCTTTGAGAAACTGAAAACTATGAAATATTTTAACATTTTTGTTGTGATTCTTATGCTCCTTTCAGGTTGTAAGGAGACCAAAACTGAAGCTCAGGTATCAGAAGAAGTGGCAGAAGAACCCACTTTTGTGCTGGCCGGGGCCCCGGTGTCTGACGGTGAGATTTATATGCAGTCAGAACTGGACCAGTTATTTGCGGATCTCCAACCCGGAGATTCCCTGAATACCCGTTTTGAGGCCGAAGTAGCTGAGGTATGCCAGAGCAAGGGATGCTGGATGCGCGTAAACCTGCCCAATGACGAAACGGTTATGGTGCGTTTTAAAGACTACGGATTTTTTGTCCCTAAGGATATCAGTGGTCAAAAAGTCGTTGTTGAGGGAAAAGCTTTTATCTCCGAGGTTACCGAAGAGGAACGCAGGCATCTGGCAGAAGATGG
This sequence comes from uncultured Robiginitalea sp., assembly GCA_964514365.1. Lineage (GTDB taxonomy): Bacteria > Bacteroidota > Bacteroidia > Flavobacteriales > Flavobacteriaceae > Robiginitalea. The sequence goes on from CAZEQO010000078.1 coordinate 9,662, forward strand.
AGGGGCAGCGGATTCGGTAATTGCCCAGATCCGTGGTTCTGAATTTCAAAATGGATTCGAGGCCACGGGCGTTCGGATCTTTAAATAGGATGGAGCGAAAGATCGTCCGTACGGCGGATGGTTCAAAGACCATTCAGCTTACGGACTGGAACGAGCAATACCATTCCCTGCACGGGGCAGTGCAGGAAGCCTATCACGTGTTTATAGAAGCAGGGCTCCGACAGTTTTCAGGTCGGGAACTCTCAATCCTGGAGGTGGGCTTTGGGACGGGTCTCAATGCCCTGATCACTCTGGTGGAAGCACCTTCCTCAGATTTAAAGCTCCACTATACCGCCCTGGAAACAGCCCCTGTATCCGAGGCTGAGTGGCGCGAACTGGGTTATGGATCCGCATTGGATGCAATAGGGGCGGCCCTGTGGTATGAAGAGCTCCACAAGTGCCCCTGGGAAGATTCCATTACCTTGCGGGACGGGTTTACGCTCACCAAGCGCAATACAGATCTCCGGCAGTTCGTCGCTCCAGCCCCCTCGTATGACCTTATTTATTTTGATGCCTTTGGCGCCCGGGTACAACCCGACCTTTGGACTGAGGATATCTTCAGCAGAATGTTTTCAGCCCTGCGGCCCGGCGGAATTTTGGTGACGTATTCCGCCAAGGGAAGTGTCAGGCGAGCCATGGAGGCTGTAGGTTTTCGCACGGAGCGGCTACCCGGTCCTCCGGGGAAGCGCGAAATGCTTCGGGCTTCAAAACCACAGAATGCCCATTCTTCGGCATAAAGTGTTAAATCCCTTACAAATCAACAGGCACTGGGCACACAAAGCGGTATTTTTGTAAAAACAATTGCTTTGAAAGTACTTATTACAGGAGCCACAGGACTCGTGGGGCAGGAACTCGTCGCCCAGCTCAGGGAAAAGGGCTACGGGGTTCACTACCTGACTACATCAAAAAATAAGATTCAGCATTTAGACGATTATCGCGGTTTTTTCTGGGATCCTTCCAAAAATGAGATCGATACGGCTTGTTTTAAGGATGTACAGGCTATTGTAAACCTTGCAGGTGCCACCATCGCCAAACGATGGACACCGTCCTATAAGAAAGAAATTCAGCAGAGCCGTACCGACAGCCTGGCTGTGCTAAAGGCGGGTTTGGCGGCTGCAGATGACCATCAGGTGGAGTACCTGCTTTCGGCTTCGGCCACCGGAATCTATCCGGACTCCCTCACAGAATTGTACACGGAGCAAACAGAGACTTCACCTGGCGGCTTTCTGGCCGAAACGGTAGAGATATGGGAAGCAGCGGCCCGGGGATTTATTTCGATGGGTATTCCTACAGGTATCTTGAGGATCGGTCTGGTACTGTCCAAAGATGGGGGAGCCCTACCGGAAATCGTAAAGCCTGTTCGGCTGGGAGTTGGGGCTCCCCTGGGCAGTGGCCAGCAATGGCAGTCATGGATCCACATAGAGGATCTGGCCCGAATGATGGTCTTTTCGCTGGAAGAGCGACTTGAAGGGGTTTATAATGCTGTAGGCCCCAACCCGGTGACCAACAAGAAACTTACCCAGGAAATCGCACGCATACTCCACAAGCCTCTGTGGCTGCCGAAAATCCCTTCCTGGGTACTCTCCACTGTTTTGGGGGAAATGTCTCAACTCCTTACCGAGGGCCAGCGCGTCAGTTCGGAAAAAATGGCCATGGAAGGATTTGCATTTAACTACATCAACGTCCACCAGGCACTTGAGGAAATTCTGGCCGCCTGAAACGCTCGGAGATTGGATGCGAGCCCCTTCCCGTTCCTGTTTTTTTGTGACATTTTGACATTTTTTTAGAAATGGCAGTACTTTTGCCATGATTTAGCACAGGTATTTAAATCAATCTCGTATGAGCAACAATAAAGAACAGGAACATCAGGAAGAAGTGTTTCATGAGGAAAAACTGCATCAGGAAGAAGAAGGACCCAATGGGGGAGAAGCAGATTCATTACAGGAAGAAATGACCGAAGATCGCAGTGAGGAAGAAGTACTGAAAGAGGAACTCGGAAAGGAGAAAGATAAGTTTCTCAGGCTCTTTGCTGAATTTGAGAACTATAAGAAACGCACCACCCGCGAGCGGATGGAACTCTACAAGTCAGCCGGGCAGGAAGTGATCTCCGCCTTGTTGCCGGTGATGGACGATTTTGACCGGGCTGTTCGGGAAATTGAACGGTCAGAGGATTCAGAACTCTTTAAGGGGGTAACCCTGATACAGAACAAGTTTAGGGATACCCTTATGGGCAAGGGGCTCGAGGAGATCGAAGTACAAGCGGGGGATACCTTTGATGCAGAGATTCACGAAGCCGTGACGCAGATCCCTGCACCGGATAAGAAATTAGAGGGCAAGGTGGTAGATGTAATCGAAAAAGGATACAAACTCGGGGATCGGATCATCCGTTATCCTAAGGTTGTAGTAGGAAAATAGGTTTATGAAACAGGATTTTTACGAAGTACTGGGTGTTGCCAAAGGCGCATCGGCAAGTGAAATCAAGAAAGCGTACCGGAAGAAGGCTATAGAGTTCCACCCGGATCGCAATCCTGGTGATTCCGCTGCAGAGGAGAAATTCAAAATTGCGGCAGAGGCCTATGAAGTGTTGAGCGATCCGGATAAGCGGGAGCGATACGACCGTTTTGGCCACGCGGCTTTTGAGGGCAGTGGAGGCTTTGGTTCCGGAAGTATGAACATGGAGGATATCTTTAGCCAGTTCGGGGATATCTTCGGCGGTGCCTTTGGCGGTGCCTTTGGAGGTGGTTTCGGCGGATTCGGAGGGGGACAGGCCCGGGTTAAGGGCAGCAATCTCAGGATCCGTGTGAATCTGAGTCTGGAGGAAGTTGCCCATGGGGTGGAAAAAAAGGTAAAGGTCAAACGAAAGGTACAGGCACCCGGAGTCACCTATAAAACATGTACGGCTTGTGGCGGAAGCGGCCAGGTCACCCGGGTGACGAATACCATTTTGGGCCGTATGCAGACGGCCACGGCCTGTACCACCTGTGGGGGCGCTGGCCAGGTTCTCGATCAGAAGCCGGCTGATGCGGATGCGCATGGCCTGAAGGTGCAGGAAGAGACCGTCTCCATAAAAATTCCTGCAGGAGTTGAATCGGGAATGCAGCTCAAGGTTTCGGGTAAAGGGAATGATGCCCCCGGGAATGGAATCGCCGGGGACCTTCTCGTAGCCATAGAAACGAAGGAGCACCCAACCTTAAAGCGGGAGGGGGATAACCTGCATTACGATCTATATATCAGTATTCCCGATGCCGTTTTGGGAACTTCCAAAGAGATCGATACGGTAGGCGGGAAAGTCCGCATTAAATTGGAGCCCGGATTGCAATCCGGTAAAATTCTCAGATTGAGAAACAAG
>CAZEQO010000079.1:0-8719 GCA_964514365.1 uncultured Robiginitalea sp.
TCGCTATTGAAAAACTCCCGTCTGTGGAGCTTTTTGAGCGTTTAAAGATTCGGGAGGTGCCGGCTGAAATCATCGACTGGGCGGGCCTTAGTGTATTTACAAGACTGCAGAAACTCGCCGAGCGGACTGCGGAAATGCACATTGCCCTCGGATCTGAATTTGAGGATACTTCCTTTACCCCGGAGCGTTTTAACGGGGACTATGAAGTCTGGCTGAAGAACAGGCTCCTCTACATGTTTCAGAATCGACTCAATACGGTAGAAAATAACTTACACCGCCTCGAGGGCCCCGCCCTGGAACTGGCCGAGGAGTTCCTGGAGCGCAAAAATGAAATACGAAAGCGATTTGTGAAATTTGACTGGACTAAGCTCAAAGGAGAACGCCTGAGGGTTCATGGGGATTATCACCTCGGACAGGTCCTGGTGCATGGAGATGATTTTTTCCTCCTGGATTTTGAAGGCGAGCCCGAGAGTACCATTCGGGACCGTAAGGTCAAACAACCCCCGCTAAAGGATATTGCAGGGATGTTCCGGTCCTTTCACTATGCGATTTACGCGACCATTTTCAATAATGACGGGTCATATCCCTATCCCAAAGAGGACCTTTTCCAGGCCGGGGAACTGCTTTACAGATACTTCATCGGTGTATTCCTGGAGACTTATGTGCATTTGATCCAGGAACACAATATCAATATTGGGTATAGTGCCGAACGAATTTTTCTCTTAAAATACTGTATGCTCGAGAAAGCCGTTTATGAATTGGGCTACGAAATGAACTCAAGGCCCCACTGGGCCGTCATCCCCCTGGAAGGTATCCGGGGAATAATCAATGATAAAAACTAAAAACCCTATGGGCCACGTACTCCCACACAGTAAATTTACCGATTTTGATATCGACCTTTTTAAATCGGGGAAGCATTACCGCCTATATGAAAAATTGGGCTCCCATCTCACCGAGGTGGATGGGGTTAAGGGGGTTTACTTCGCCGTATGGGCCCCATCTGCCAAAGCCGTTTCGGTAGTGGGAGATTTCAATTACTGGCTGGAGGGAGAGCATCCCTTAAATGTGCGCTGGGACGGCAGTGGGATATGGGAGGGTTTTATACCAGATTTAAAAGCGGGAACCCTCTACAAATATAAAATACACTCCCACCTGGAGGATCGCAAGACCGAAAAGGCAGATCCCTTTGCCCGTCGCTCGGAACACCCTCCGAAGACCGCTTCTGTGGTTTGGGAGGCATCCTACAAATGGAAAGACAGCAGTTGGATGCGAAGCCGGGAAAAACGAAATAGCCTCGACCAGCCCTATTCTGTCTATGAAGTACACCTGGGATCCTGGAGAAAGGGGAAAGACAACACGTTTTTGTCCTATAAAGAATTGGCTAAGGAGCTGGTGGAGTATGTAAAGGAGATGCAGTTCACCCATGTGGAATTCATGCCTATTATGGAATACCCTTACGATCCTTCCTGGGGGTACCAGCTTACAGGGTATTTTGCCCCCACTTCCCGTTTTGGTACGCCTGAGGAGTTTAAATTGCTCGTGGATGCCCTCCACCAAAATGACATCGGGGTCATACTGGACTGGGTGCCCTCTCACTTTCCCGAGGATGCGCATGGGCTGGGCCTTTTTGACGGATCCCATCTCTATGAAAACCCGGACCGCCGCAAGGGATACCACCCGGACTGGAAAAGCCTGATATTTAACTACGGCCGGAATGAAGTACGTGCGTTTCTGATCAGCAATGCGCTGTTCTGGTTGGAAGACTACCATATCGATGGCCTTCGCGTGGATGCCGTGGCTTCTATGCTCTACCTGGATTATTCCAGGGAAGAAGGGGAGTGGGAACCCAATATTTACGGGGGAAATGAAAACCTCGACGCTATTTCCTTTCTGAAAGAACTCAATTCTGAAGTATACCAAAACTATCCGGGCGTGCAGACCATTGCAGAGGAATCCACTTCCTTTCCCATGGTTTCACGACCTGTTAGTGCTGGTGGGCTGGGCTTTGGCATGAAATGGATGATGGGATGGATGCACGATACCCTGGAGTATTTTAAGAAAGAACCCGTGTACCGGAGGCACCATCAGAACGATCTGACTTTTAGTATGACCTATGCCTTTACGGAGAATTTTATGCTCCCGTTTTCACACGATGAGGTGGTTTATGGGAAGCAGTCCCTGTTATACCGGATGCCGGGGGATGAATGGCAGCGCTTTGCCAATTTGCGGCTGTTGTTCGGGTATATGTTTACCCATCCGGGTACGAATCTCGTCTTTATGGGGGCGGAATTCGGCCAGTCCTCGGAGTGGAATTTTCAACAAAGCCTGGACTGGCATCTGCTGCAATACGACTTTCACAAGGGGATTCAAAAGCTGGTCACAGATCTGAACACGCTATACCGCACCTATCCTGCACTCTATGAAAGGCAATTTAGCCCGGAGGGCTTCCAGTGGATCGACTACGGGGATTCTGAGAATTCGGTGCTTACCTATATACGAAAGGGAAAACTGCCCAAGGACGACCTGATTGTCGCCTGTAATTTCACCCCGGTTCCCCGGGAAAACTACCGGATTGGGATACCGAAATCGAGAAAACTTACCGAGGTCTTTAACAGCGATGCCGTGGCCTATGGCGGGAGTGGGATTACCAATGGTTCCGCAAAAGTCTCCAAAACAGCCTGGCACGGGTTTGAACACTCCATCGAGGTAAGCCTGCCCCCGCTTTCGGTAGTGGTTTTCCGGTAAAGAGCATCCGAAATCGTTATAGCTATGATTTGATCGGGGTAGATTTCCGTATTAACGGCTTTTGTATTTCTTTTGTCAGGTTTTAAAATCTTCCCTTAATGATCACCAACACGGAACTCGAGTTTAAAGGCAACCTGTATCCCACCCAGGTAGTCGAATACCGCAAAGACTCAGATAAATATTACTTCACCAGTCAGAATGGCGTAATCCTGGAGATTACGATTCTCAGAAATAGTGCCCTCCGCTTCCGATATGCGACGGACCACGTGTTTGAACCCGACTTTTCCTATGCGATCAGTCCCAACCACAGCAGGGGTTTTGACGAGATCCAGGAGGATGAAACCGATAGTGCCTACCTGATTCGCACCTCCAAGATTTGCGTCTATGTAGATAAAGCAAGCCTTCGTATCCGGATCGAAGACCTGAACGGGAATGTCATCAATGAGGATGAACTGGGTTTTCACTGGGAAGAGAACTACGAATTTGGAGGGAATACGGTCAAAATGAGCAAGGTGGCCCAGGCCGGGGAGTCCTTTTACGGCATGGGTGACAAAGCCACGCATACCAATCTGAAGGGAAAAAGAACGCATAACTGGGTTACGGACCAGTACGCCTATGCGAAAGATCAGGACCCCCTCTATAAGGCGGTTCCCTTTTACGTGGGCCTGCACAATGACATTGCCTATGGGGTGTTCTTTGATAATTCGTTCTGTACCCATTTTGATTTTTCCCACGAAAGGCGAAACATCACCAGTTTTTGGGCCGACGGCGGGGAGATGAATTACTATTTCTTCTACGGCCCGGAAATGCGAAGGGTGGTAAGGGCCTACACAGACCTTACCGGTACTCCCGAATTACCGCCCCTTTGGGCCCTTGGTTTTCACCAGTCCAAATGGAGCTATTACCCGGAGGCCCGGGTGATGGAGCTCGCGTCAAAATTCAGAGAACTGCAGATCCCCTGCGATGCGATTTACCTCGATATCGACTATATGGATGGATTTCGCTGCTTTACCTGGGATAAAAACCACTTCCCTGATCCCAAACGGATGATAGGTGAATTGGAAGAAGAAGGCTTTAAAACCGTAGTGATGATCGACCCGGGGATTAAAGTGGACCGGGACTATTGGGTGTACAGGGAAGCTTTGGAAAAAGATTATTTCTGTAAACGGGCCGATGGCCCTATTATGCAGGGTAAGGTATGGCCGGGCCCCTGTAGTTTCCCCGACTTTACCAATCCGGAAGTGCGGGAATGGTGGGCAGAACTCTATAAAGGCCTGATCAAAGATTCCGGGGTTCACGCGGTTTGGAACGATATGAATGAGCCGGCCGTGATGGAGGTGCCCGGGAAAACAGCCCCCCTGGATACCCGTCACGATTATGACGGCCACCCGTGCAGCCACCGAAAGGCGCATAACATCTATGGCATGCAAATGGTGCGTGCGACCTATGAAGGTGTAAAGAAATACGTGTTTCCAAAACGACCCTTTGTGATCACTCGGGCCGCTTATTCCGGAACACAGCGGTTTTCCAGTACCTGGACCGGAGATAATGTGGCGACCTGGGAACACCTTTGGATTGCCAATGTACAAGTACAGCGCCTGTGTATGAGCGGGATGTCCTTTTCCGGTTCGGATATTGGCGGATTTGCCGAACAGCCCAATGGGGAGCTTTTTGCCCGTTGGGTACAGCTTGGTATTTTTCACCCGTTTTGCCGGGTGCATTCAAGCGGGGACCACGGAGACCAGGAACCCTGGTCCTTCGACGAGGAAGTGACGGGGATCGTGCGTAAATTTATCGAATTGCGCTACCAGCTGCTGCCCTATCTCTACACGATGTTCTGGAAGTACGTCAAAGAAGGCGTGCCGATGCTGAAGTCCCTGGTGTATTACGATCAATTAGACCATCAGACCCATTTCCGGACAGACGAATTTATTTTTGGTGAACAGATTTTGGTTTGCCCTATTCAGGAACCCAATGCCAAAGGTCGGAGGATGTACGTGCCCAGGGGAAAATGGCACAATTACTGGACGGGGGAAGTCGTGGATGGGGGTATGGAAAAGTGGGTAGCCGCAGACATCGATAAGATTCCTATTTTCATAAAGGCAGGGGCCATTATTCCAAAATACCCGGTTCAGCAATATGTAGGGGAAAAGGACATTGAAGAACTTACCCTTAACGTCTATTACGTCGAGGGCATAGAGCAATCCACGGTCTACGAAGACGGACAGGACGGCTATGATTATAAGAAAGGGGAATACAGCCTCCGGAACTTCAAGCTCACCGGAAAAGCCAAAGAACTCATCATTCAACAGTTTAAGGATGGCACCTATATTACGCCCTATACTACCTTGCGAATAAACTTTATCGGATTGCCCTTCCGGATCAAGAAGATACAGGTAGACAATGAAGCTGTAACCCAAAAGGATGTACAACTCAATGGAAACAATACCATTGTTGTCGACAAAAATTTCAGTTCGCTGGTCATCAAATAGCGCCGTAACTTTTTTACATTTGAGGATGTTTTAAATTTGGTCTGGACATGAAAAAGTTTGCATTCCTCATTCTCCTTCTTTTTTCTATGGGTTGTAAAACCAATCCGTTTACGGGAAAAAGCACGCTGAATATGTATCAGAACAGCGATATGTTTCCAACGGCTTTTGCGCAGTATGATGCTTTCTTAAAATCCAATACAGTTATTGAAGGGACTGCAGATGCAAAAAAAATCGAAGAAGTAGGTCAGCGGATTGCCAGAGCCGCCGAGCGTTGGTTGAGCGCAAATGGATATCCCCAGTATCTCCAAGACTACCGCTGGGAATACACCCTTGTTGAGGACAAAACCATCAATGCCTGGTGTATGCCGGGTGGAAAGATCGTTTTTTATACCGGAATACTTCCCATCTGCCAGGATGAAACGGGAATTGCCGTAGTCATGGGTCACGAGGTTGCGCATGCCCTTGCGGATCACGGTGCCCAGCGTATGACAGCTCAAAACATTCAACAAGCAGGTTTACTGGCGGGAAATGTGGCCCTTGAAAAAGATTCGGACAGGGCCTTGTTTAACACCGCCTATGGAGTTGGGTCCTCAGTAGGTGTGATGCTGCCCTTTAGCAGGAGCCATGAAACCGAGGCGGATAAAATCGGCCTGAAGATCATGGCCATTGCAGGGTACGACCCGGCAGAAGCCCCTGAACTCTGGAAGCGTATGAAAGCGAACGCTAAGGGCGGTACACCGGAAATACTCAGCACCCACCCCTCCAATGACCGCCGGATTTCAGATTTGAAGAAATGGGTCCCTGAAGCGCGGGCCGAGGCGCAGAAATTCGGGGTTACAACCTTTCAATAGGGCAGGGCACCTGAGAATTATTGTATCTTCCCCCTGAACTTCCATCAGAAGGCGACGCTCATGCCTCAACCGGTATTGCCGAAAGGAAATAAAAAACTACTTAACGCCTGGGCCTTTTACGACTGGTCTAATTCGGTCTATGCCCTGGTCATTGCTTCCACGATTTTCCCGATTTATTTCGGGGCCCTTTTTCGGATGGCCGGGATTGAAAATGTGCATGTCTTTGGGACCGACATCGCCAGGGCACCGCTTATTAGTTATGTCTCCTCGGCCGCCTTTGTCTTTATCGCCCTGATCACCCCTTTACTCTCCGGAATTGCCGACTACCTGGGAAACAAAATTGTCTTTATGCGCTTTTTTTGTTACCTGGGCGGGCTGTCCTGTATCGGGCTGTTCTGGTTTTCCCTTGAAAACATCTACTTCGGACTCTTGTGTTATTTCCTGGCCCTGGTGGGGTATTGGGTTAGTTTTGCCATCAACAATTCCTACCTCCCGGACATTGCCTTTGCCGACCAACAGGATCGGATTAGTGCCCGGGGATTCTCGATGGGGTACATCGGGAGTGTGATCCTTTTGCTGATCAACCTGGCCATGATTCTCAACCCCGACTTCTTTGGTATCCGGGGGACGGAAGACTATCCGCCAAATGTCCAGGCCATGCGGTATTCTTTTGTGATGGTGGGATTGTGGTGGATTCTGTTCAGCCAGTATACCTTCTATTTTCTCCCCAAAGGGAATCCGAGGGTAGGGGAGCGTAAAAATCTCATCTTCAATGGATTTCAGGAGTTGCAGTCGGTTTGGAGGCAATTAGGGGAGAACCCGATTCTGAAACGCTATCTGGGGGCCTTTTTTGTCTTTAGTATGGCCGTACAGACCATTATGCTTATCGCGGCCTATTTCGGGGAAGAGGAGATCGCCTGGGGTTCCGACTCTGAACGTACTTCCGGCTTAATTGTGAGTATTTTGGTCATTCAGCTTGTGGCCATTGCGGGGGCAACCCTGACCGCACGCGCCTCCCGTGCTTTCGGTAATATTAGGGTCCTCATCCTTTTAAACTTCCTGTGGGTGGTCATTTGTGTATATGCCTATACGGTGATTACCCCCCTGGAATTCTATATCGCGGCCGGAGCGGTGGGCCTGGTGATGGGGGGGATCCAGGCACTTGCACGGTCCACCTATTCTAAATTTCTTCCCGAAACCCGGGATACGGCCTCCTTCTTCAGTTTCTATGATGTGTCGGAGAAAATCGGGATCATTATAGGAAGCTTTCTCTATGGTTTTGTAGCTCAGATTACCGGTAGTATGCGGAATGCCACGATTTTTCTGGTCGTCTTTTTTATAGGAGGGATTGTTTTGTTGTTGCGGGTGCCCAAAAAAAATCCCCGAAGCGTAAGCCCCGGGGAATGATTGTTTCGTTTTTTGATTTTTAACCTTTGGTGACATCTCCGGATCCGGAGGTCTTTGAATCTACTTTTGCAGGATTCCCCCGGTAGTGCACATCCCCGGATCCCGACACGCGCGCTGTCAGGGATTCAAGGGCCGTTACTTTGATGTCGGCAGAGCCGGAAACTACAGCATCAACCGCCCTGGCTTCCAATTCATATGCATGAACATCCCCGGAACCTGAAATCCGTACCTCCAAAAGTTCGGCTTTACCACTCAGGCGAATGTCCCCCGAGCCCGAAAGTGTGGATTCCACTTCGTTTCCATCCACTTCTAGCGTAATATCGCCGGAGCCTGACATGGTAACTATTAATTCATCTGAACGCAAAATGGTCCTCCCGACAATATCACCTGAGCCGGACATAGTTACCGAGCTGATGTTCTCTACAGGCACCCGAACCAGTATGCCCCCAGATTTCCAGGAGGAGGGTTGTAAGTTATACCCTTTTTCAGGTTTGATTTGCAACGTACCATTTTTAACCTCAGTCACTAAATGTTCCAACAGGTTTTCTTCCCCGCTGAGGGTCAATTCCCCTTCACGTCCTGAGATGAGTTCAACGTCGAACCAACCGGACATGGCTACACCGTCGTAGGAACCGACGCTCCGCTCTACCGTAACCATATTCCCGTTTCCTTTAATTTTCTTTCCCCATTGTGCGGCCGCGGGTAGGGCCAGTAAAAGGGACATACTAAGAATCCATACTTTTTTCATCTGTGTTTTCTTTTAAGGTTGGTATTTAATATTTGCGAAGTGTAATACTTCCATAATCACTATTTATTCTCATGGAGTTTCCACTATTGGCGCTGCCGTGGTATCCCTCGTAATAGCGATCGCTGGATTTTTCCTTGCTGATATTGACTTCGAGGTCTTCTCTTCCTTTAACCCCGGCGTATTCCGTGGTGATTTGAAAATCGAAATGATAGGCGGAGTCGTATCCCAGCTTGATCCCGGTATAATTGGTCCTGATTTCGACATTCCCGGCCTCTGCGGTCATCCTCTCAATCTCAATCCCCCCGTAATCGGCATCTAAATCGACATTTCCGGAAACCTGTCCCAGCTTTACATTCACGTAATCCCCCCTTCCGAGGACATTGTTGACTTTTCCGATTTCGACACTGCCGTAATCGCAATTGTAATCCAGGTTTTCCATTTCCATAATCCTGGCGTTTGTATAGTCGGCCCTCAGG
>CAZEQO010000079.1:8734-13005 GCA_964514365.1 uncultured Robiginitalea sp.
AAATTGAGTTCATTATTTCGGCCCCTGAGTTCCCCCAGATCCATGCGCCCGTAATCACAACTGATTTTAGCGTGACCGTCCACCCGGTCCAGAATGATATTACCGTAGTCGTTGCTGAGATTCACGCTGTTCTTTACAGGCATTTTGATCGTATAATTTATCTGCAAACTCACGTTGTTGTTCCCCTTCCAGCCCCATCCGGATCCTTTGTTGAATATCGTCCGGGCGGAGACCATGCTCGAGGAGGCTTCAAAATCCACATCGATCTCTTCCAAACGCTGGTCTACCTTGTTTTCGTTATTGCCGTTCACGGTGATATGGACTTCGATAACGACGCGGTTTTCATCCCAGGAGTTCAGTACCAGGTTGCCGTAACTGTTATTAATCTTCAGCAACGCATCGGCATTTACGTCGAATTCCTTGCGAATCGTCTTTTCTTTGGTGTGTTTGCCCTTTAAATCGTTGGCATAGCTCTGGGAGGTCAGGCAGACCGCGAGCAGCAACAATATATACCGGTTAAATAGTAATGTTTTCATAATTTTCGTTTTTGAATTGTTTGATTTCTTCTACACGCTCCATCACTTCACGAAGTAAATCGATCCGTGTTTGGAAATTTGTAATCATTGCACTTAAGATCAGTTTGGAATCCCCCCCCCGGATCAAATCCCGTTCAAGTTTTTTATAGTCTGTATCCAGCATCTCTAACTGGGCAAGCGTATCGTCAATAAGGGGTTTTGTCTCCGGGGAACTCATTTCTTCCAATTCCCGGATTTGGAGAGACACCAGACCTGCAAAATGCCTTGTGGTTTCCGAGGCCTGAGGCGATATCTCCGCCACCTGGGATTCAAGACTGGGTTCGCTCCGAAAGAGAAATACCGAAGAGGCCAGCAATAGCGCTATGGTGGCAGCGATGGATAAATTTTTCCACCATGTATTACCCGGTCGCTTCGTCTGCCCCGTCGCCTCTTCCCGAAGGCGGCTCAGGAACCGATCCCGATGCCCTTCCCGGGGGTTTTCCCCGTCAAAGGAACCCGCAAGGGACTGAAAAAGGGCTTCTATATTTTCGTCTTCTTTCATAACTGATGCGCTTTAAGCTTTTTTCTTAAACTCTCTTTTGCACGGGATATCAGTGTTCTGCAATTCCCATAAGAGATATCCATAATCTCACTGATTTCCTCGTAATCGTAACCTTCAATTAAGTGTAAGGTCAAAGACACTCTGTAGCTGTTTTTTAACTGCTTCATGGTTTCCAGCACTTTTTGAGCCATTCGTTCCGTACTTCCATGATCAGTCGGTGCCGCATCGTAATCTTCGACCTTGTACATGACACTTTCCAGACCTACCTCCTGCATTTTTTGCTGCTTTCGGTAGTGATAGATACTGTTGTTGATTACAATCCGTTTCAACCAGGCCCCAAATGTGACTTCCCCTTTAAAGGACTCCAGTTTGGTGAACGCACTCAGAAAAGACTCCTGCATAATATCTTCGGCCTCTGCAGTATCTTTGACGATTCTAAGGGATGTATTAAACATAGCCCTGTAGTATCGGTCATAGATCTTCATCTGTGCGCTTTGGTCGCCTGCCATACAGGCTTGCAACAATACTTTGGTATCTGTACTCTCGTGGCTCAAAAAGGTACTCGTTTGTCTTATAGAGTAACCAATTTAGGAATTGTTACACTTTCTTTGGAAGAATCGTCAGGCCTTGGCACAAGAATTGTCTAAGAAGGGTAGGTTAATCAGTTCTCCGTGCGTGTTGTGTGTTGATAATGAAGCGCTTGAAGTAATGCCCGGGAGTGTATTATCCAGGTCCCCCCAATTTTGAGGTGACAGAATGACTGAAAAAAATACTATGGCAAGATCAAAATTTATCGGAGTTGACAATATGTCGCTCCAGGATATCGACCAGGATTCTGAACTCATTCCATTGCTTACGCCTGAAGACGAAAAGGAAATGAATGATGAGCAGCTTCCTGAAACGTTACCAATTCTCCCCCTGCGCAATACGGTGCTATTTCCCGGGGTCGTCATCCCGATTACTGCGGGAAGGGATACCTCCATACATTTAATCAAAGATGCCAATAATGGGGCGAAGGTTATAGGGGTGGTTTCTCAAAAGGACGAAGCGGTAGAAAATCCAAAGGTCAAGGATATCAATACCCTGGGTACGGTGGCGAGAATCCTGAGGGTGCTTAAAATGCCGGATGGGAATACCACCGTGATTATTCAGGGTAAAAAGCGCTTTGAGATTGCGGAGGTCCTGACCGAAAAACCGTATATGACAGCCACCGTACGCGAAGCTGCTGAAACCCGCCCGGACGAATCCGGAGCCGAGTTTACCACGATTATCGAATCGGTTAAGGAGCTGGCCCTGCAAATCATCAAGGACAACCCGAACATTCCGAGCGAAGCCGCCTTTGCGATCAAGAATATTCAGAGTAATTCTTTTTTGATCAATTTTGTTTCCTCCAACCTCAACCTGCCGGTGGCAGACAAACAGGAACTCCTGGAGATTGGAGATCTGCAGGAGCGGGCCCTGGCTACGCTCAAGCATCTCAACACAGAGCTGCAGAAACTCGAACTCCGCAATGAATTGCATTCCAAAGTCCGTTCCGATATGGACCAGCAACAGCGGGAGTATTTTCTGCACCAGCAAATGAAAACCATACAGGAGGAACTCGGTGGGATTTCCTATGATGAGGAGATAGACGAGATGGAAGCCCGGGCCAAAGAGAAGCAATGGAGCGAAAAGGTCTCCGAGCACTTTGAAAAAGAACTCGCCAAATTGCAGCGAATGAATCCGCAGGTGGCTGAGTACTCCATACAGCGGAATTACCTCGACCTGATCCTGGACCTTCCCTGGGAGCACTATTCTAAGGATATTTTCGACCTGAAGCGTGCCCAGCGCATCCTCGACCGGGATCACTACGGCCTGGAAGACGTAAAGCAACGCATTGTGGAATATCTGGCCGTGCTCAAACTGCGGCAGGATATGAAATCCCCTATTCTGTGTTTATATGGCCCTCCCGGGGTGGGTAAGACCTCCCTGGGCAAATCGGTGGCCGAGGCACTGGGCAGGGAATACGTCCGAATGTCCCTCGGGGGTTTAAGGGATGAAGCTGAGATTCGCGGACACCGTAAAACGTATATTGGTGCGATGCCGGGGCGTATCCTGCAGAGCATAAAGAAAGCGGGAACCTCCAACCCGGTATTCGTCCTTGACGAAATTGACAAGCTCTCCTCGAGTTATCAGGGAGATCCTTCCTCCGCCATGCTGGAGGTGCTCGACCCGGAGCAAAACACTGAATTTTACGACAATTTCCTCGAACTCGGGTACGACCTTTCCAAGGTGATGTTTATAGCCACAGCCAATAGCCTGGGGAATATTCAGCCGGCCCTGCTGGACCGTATGGAGATTATTAAGGTGACGGGTTATACCATAGAAGAAAAGGTGGAGATCGCCAAACGACACCTGTTACCGAAACAATTGCGGGAACATGGACTGAAGTCCAAAGACCTGCGTATCGGAAAGCGACAAATGGAGAAGATAGTCGAGGGTTATACACGGGAATCCGGAGTACGCGGCCTGGAAAAGAAAATCGCAAAAATGGTGCGGTACGCCGCAAAGAATATAGCTACTGATACGACCTATGATCCCAAAGTCAGCCTGGCGGATGTGGAAAGCATACTCGGACCGCCCAGGATGGAGCGGGATAAATATGAGAACAACGAAGTGGCCGGAGTGGTTACAGGCCTGGCCTGGACCAGCGTAGGGGGAGATATCCTCTTTATTGAATCTATTCTGTCCAGGGGTAAGGGCAACCTGAACATCACAGGGAACCTGGGGCAGGTGATGAAAGAATCTGCTACGATCGCCATGGAATACATCAAATCCAATGCGGAGGAACTGGGTATAGACCCGGAAGTCTTTGGAAAGTACAATGTCCATATCCACGTACCGGAGGGAGCTACCCCAAAAGACGGACCAAGTGCGGGGATTACCATGCTTACTTCCCTTGTGAGCCTGTTCACCCAGCGAAAGGTGAAGAAAAGCCTGGCGATGACGGGCGAAATTACCCTGAGGGGAAAAGTCCTGCCAGTAGGTGGAATCAAGGAGAAGATACTCGCTGCAAAACGCGCGCGGATTAAGGAGGTAATTTTATGCGAAGAGAACCGCAGGGATATTGTGGAGATCAAGGCAGATTACCTCAAGGGCCTGACCTTTCATTATGTAAAGGACATGAAAGAAGTTATCGAAATCGCCCTTTTGAA
>CAZEQO010000080.1:0-1068 GCA_964514365.1 uncultured Robiginitalea sp.
GATTTAATCCTGCCGGTGGACCAGAGTGGTTTTGACTACGTTTTTCATTTCATTTCTCCCCAGGCAGGTAACTCTTATGATGTTGCTACCGGTATTTGGAGTATCGCTTCCCTTGCTCCAGGAGAACAATCGGAACTTCGCATTAGGGTCGAAGTACCTCGCGCGGGTAGTTTTTCAAATACAGCACGGATCTTAAGCCCGGAGCCGCTAACAGGCCAGGAAGGAAATTATCAGGACAGTATAGAAGTTGAAGTAAATCAAAGAACTGAAGCAGATCCTGGTTTTGTTTTTAATCAGTTTTCCCCAAATGGGGACGGGATAAATGATTTTCTGGTCGTGAGGAATATCGCTGAGTTTCCGGAGAATTCAATACAGATTTTTAACCGCTACGGGCAACCCGTTTTTGAAGCCTCCAACCTGACGCAAGATCAAGTATGGGATGGTACTTTTAAAGGCGATGAAGCACCGGAAGGCACTTATTATTACATACTCGATCTCGGACCAGATCGGGAAGTAGCAAAGGGCTGGATTCAACTAATCCGATAATATGAGGAAATTGGGATTCTTACTTAAAATTCCGCCATATCTGACGATCCTTATTTTGGGAGTGGTGATTGCATGTTCTACAACTTTTGCCCACGCTCAGAGGGAACCCCTTTATACACAATACATGTATAATATCGGAAGTTTTAATCCCGCCTATGTCGGGTCAGTTGAAACTCCGGATCTTAATTTATTATACCGTTCTCAGTGGATTGATATCCCGGGAGCACCCAGAACGATCCGTTTTGGGATGAACTACCCCCTGGGCAATAACAAACACGGACTTGGGTTTAACGCCGTGAATGACCAGTTAGGCCCCACTACACAAACCTTTGTGGATGTCTCATATTCATTTCAGATTGAATTTGAATACGATGTCTTTTTGTCTTTTGGCCTGGATGCCGGAGGGAGCTTCCTCAATGTAGATTTTTCAAAAGGAAGCTTTGAGAACCCTGGCGAACCTATATTGGGGGTTGAAACCATTAACGAATTTGCGCCGACTATTGGGGCGGGAGTCTTCCTGTA
>CAZEQO010000080.1:1078-12822 GCA_964514365.1 uncultured Robiginitalea sp.
CTCAGGTGGTAGAAGGCGAATTGCAGGGAAATCTCATTGGGGGCGTTGTGTTTGATCTAAATGAGAATCTGAAATTTAAACCGGCATTTTTAGTTAATTATATTCCAGGGGCTCCTATAAACGGGAATGTCTCTCTGAATTTTTTAATGAACAATTCATTTACCCTCGGGGCTGCCTATCGCTATGACAATGCGATCAGTGGCCTGGCTGGATTTCAGTTGAGTAACAGTATATTTATTGGGTATTCTTATGATTATAATACAAATGGACTGGGCGGATTTAATAGTGGATCGCACGAGGCCATTGTGAAGTTTTTCCTTGGAAGAGGTGGTGATGGCCCAAGGGACAAAGATGGAAATAAAATTAAAGGAAAGGGCAAACAGATAGATAGTCCGCGTTTCTTTTAGTGAATTGATATGAGTAAGAGGTTATACTTTTTTATAGTTTTTGTAACCGCCTGTGGATTTCTTTATGCGCAAAAGGAATCTAAGGCAGACCGTCTGTATTATGAATATGCTTATAAAGAGGCAGTCGAGGCCTATGAAAAGGAGCAGGCCAAAAATGGGTTAACCCTGGAACAGGAACTTCATCTGGCGGATGCTTACTTCCGTACAGGCCTTTACGACAAGTCTTCAGCCATTTTTATGGAGGTCTATAAGAAAGACAGCCTGATGACGAATGCCCAGTTTAACACAATGCTGCAATCCTTGTCCAAAACCTCGGGCCCGGAAAGAGCGAAAGCCTTTTTGAATACGCGGTCGGATCAGGTATCCGAAGCACTTATGGTCAATGCGGATTTTAATTATGAGACCCTTGCCGACTTAGGGCTTAACATTGGGGAGTATACTATTTTCAAACCAAATATCAATAGCCCACAGAGTGATTTTGCACCCGCCTTCTACGGGGAAGGCCGCATTTTATTCACATCGGGAAGACCTTCGGATCTCAAAGAAACTTATGACCCTTCCGGTGAGTCCTACCTGAGTATCTTCAGTGTATCCCAAAGTGCAAACAACGCAGCCGTACGACCCAGTCCCCTGACCTGGATACCTCGTATTCCCTATCATCAGGCAACTCCATTTTACAGTGAAGCCCTGGATGAGGTGTTCTATGTGCAGTCAAATATGGATGAAGACGTGCTGGCTTTCGATAAAAATGGGAAAAATACATTGGCAATCTTCAGGTCTGATGATACAGGTTTCTTTCAACCTTTGTTTCGGGATTTGAGTACTTCATTTTACTATCCCTATTATGATGACGCTACGGGAAGGCTGTACTTCGCGGCAGACTTTGCCAATGGCTATGGAGGAACGGACCTGTATTATGTCTCTTCAAACAATGGACAAATTATGTCTGAACCCATTAATCTCGGACCACATATTAATACCCCTGGGAATGAGATTGCACCATTTATTTTCGATGGCAGCCTCTATTTCTCATCCGACGTTTTTTATGGTCTGGGAGGAATGGATATTTACAAGTCTGAATTACAGGGTGGGGATTCCTTCAGTATCCCTGTGAACCTGGGCCCGGGAATAAATTCTAATAAGGATGATTTTGGTTTTATTGTAAGGAAGGAAACAGGGGGTGAATATTACGGGTATTTCGCTTCCAATCGCCCCGGGGGCCTTGGGAAAGATGATGTCTATGGTTTCAGGTCTGAAGAAAAACCCGGATTGAAGACCCTGGCTTTTAGGGGAACCATCCGTGACACTGATGGTTTTGCTATTGAAAAGGCTTATGTCCGACTCTTTGAAGGGGACAGCCTGCAACTCAAGGAGACCTATACGGACCGAGATGGGAATTTCCTCCTGGAGATACCATGGCGCGATTCCGTTCGCGCAGAGGTTGGTAAAGAACGGTATGAGAGTCTGGATCTTAGAAATACATTGACGGAAGAAAGTCTTGAAACTGGTGAGCCTTTGATCCTCACGCTTACCCCTCTTAAAAGTATAGTGTTGCAGCAGGCAAACCGAACACTTTTGAAAGTAGACGTATTCCACTTCAAGCGCAACAGCAAAACGCTTACCCCTGAAATCACGACCATTCTCGATGAGGCTGCCCTGCAACTCAGGAAATTTCCTGAATTGCGACTCCGTCTTGAGGCCCATACCGATAGCAGGGGTTATAAGAGTGCAAATATGAAACTCTCCGAGGAACGGGCTGCGGCCATCCGTGATTATTTAGTTTCACAGGGTGTTGCCCCCGAAGTATTTGCTGAAGTAAAAGGTTTCGGTGAAACCCAGATCATCAACAACTGTTCGGACGGGGTCTACTGCCTGGATGTGCTTCACCAACAGAATGAACGCTATACCTTTGTAATACTTAACTACGACGAGTTATAACAGGAGGTTATCTGTGCAGGAGGCATTCACTGCACTCCTTCACCTCCCCGTAGTAGGTTTGGCGATACTTGTAGAGTGTTTCAACAGGGATGCCCAACACCTTTTTTCGAATATAGGTGACGGGGGTATAGAGCAGTCCCATTTCCGGTGTAAATCGGTTTTCAATTTTTGTTTTTCGTTCAATTCGAATCAACTTCATACAGTCGTATTGGAGTGCAAAGCTTGTAAAAAACCTCGCGAATATCAAATAATGAATGTTAAATCCCTTGAAAACAAGGTGATTATACTTATTAAACGAGGATCATCCAGAGATAGTATACGGAAAAAAAGGAAAGGAATACGATGCCCATATAGGTGAGCAGGCGCAGGCCCGGACCCGGATGGTATTCGACCGGGAGGTCCTTACTGCAGACATTCTTAAGGTTCATATATCCTACCAGGGGGGCCAGCACAAAGGAGATAAAAGTAGCCAGGGCCACAAGGGTTCCCATATTGGCACTAAAGGCAGAAAGCACCAAATAATTGACAAAGGTGAGGACGATAACAGCCACTGCATAGTGCTTTTTCTTTGTGAACCGCTTCTTATCCGGGCGCAGGTATTCCAAAACATCCACGCTCACCCGGGCAATGGCATCATGTGCGGTCATACAAGTACTGAACATCGTGGCAAAGGCCGAAACCGCAATAAAAAGATACGCCCAGTCCCCTATATGAGTGGTGAAAAGGGAGACGACCTGATCGGCAAAAGTAACAGCTTCCCCGCTGAGTTCTATCTGTGTTCCAAAAAGCGTGCGATACCCTATCAGCAGGAAAAAAACGGCCAAAAGTGCGGTGGTGATATAACCTGTGTTGAATTCCTGAAGGGCCTCTTTCAGCGGGGGTTTGCGTCCCTGCGATTTATATTTCTCCAGACTCCAGAGACTGATCCAACTGCTGGCTTCCACCGCTGTGGGCATCCACCCGATCAGGCTGATTAAAAACAAGATACCCACCGAGTCAAAGAGGGGAGGGGTTTCAAAGCCCTCAACAACCGCTGCCGGGGGCTTGTAGAGCACCACCAGGGTAGTGACCAAAAGGGCGACAAAAAGGATCGTAATCACAAATTTAAGGGTAGTCTCCAACAGCTTATAGCGCCCTACGATCAGTACGCTCGAGATAAAGAGAAAAAGGCCGAGGGCGATACTGCTCACCGAAAGGGAGGTTATTTTAAATAAATTGGCCAGCAGTCCCGCAGTTACCACATAAAGGGCCGCCAAAATCGTAAAGGTGGTAAAAAGCGTAATGACGGCATAAACCCACATATAGCCTTTACCCCTTCTGGAATACCCTTCTATGAGGCTTCTCCCCGTTACATTAGTGTAACGAATACCATATTCGAAAAAGGGATATTTCAATAAATTTGCGAGGAGTATCGGAAAGATCATCACCCAGCCGTATGTGGCTCCGGCCTTTGTGGAAAGTACCAGATGCGAAGTGCCAATAGCCATACTCGCAAAGAGCAGGCCCGGTCCGAGATTCCTGATGAGGGATTTAAATTTTTCCATACCTGATCGGTCTATGCGATTGGTTGCCCTTTTGTATCATTCGATTTCAATACGGTTTCCGTAGTATTTAGGTTCGGTGTTGAAAATCAAGTCCAGGAATACTTTTACACGTGCAAAATATTCCCGTAGCTGCACTTTCATACCGGGGGATCCGTCGATATCTTTTGCGTTGAAACCTATGGCGTACAGGTTTTTCTTTGAGGCGATAAAAAGCGCGCGTTCATTGTGAAATTCCTGGGAAATAACAGTTACCGAATCCAGGCCAAAAACGATATTGGCCCGGATCATGGAATCCAGGGTCCTGAACCCCGCGTAATCCAGAAAAATGCGCTCCTCCGGAATACCGCCGGCCACAAGATCCTTTTTTATGGTATTGGGCTCATTATAGTAAATACTGCCATTATCCCCGCTTACCAGGATATAGGAAATTTTACCCTTCTTAAAGAGATTCAGGGCGGCCTCGATGCGGTACTGGTAATAAGGGTTTACCCCGCCTCCGACCTGATGGCGGGCCGTTCCCAGAACCAGTCCGACCTTGTTGTACGGAATGGTGTCGATATCCCGGTAAATACGGTCCGCAGAGGAAAATTCTATAATGAAATAACAACCGGTAAAAATAAGCACAGGAAGGATGAGCAGTGCAATTATTCTTTTCCGGATTTTAGTTTTCATCTACTGGGTTTGGGCAAAAACTAAAGGTACATATTCCGGGCAAAATACCGGAGATCACAAAAAAGACCCCGCCACTTGCGGGGTCTTTGAAAATAAAGCCTTGAGCCTAAATAAACTTACCAACTGTATTGGGCGCCAAACATAAACATAAAGGTAGTCATGTCGTAGGAGACTTCGCTCCCGGGGATGGCACCATAGGGTGGGAAATTCTGCGCAAATTGCGGGTTGAGCAGCGGACCGGAAGTGGCGTCACCGGAGGAACCAAAGTGGAATACACCGTCGATCTCAAAACTGTCACTGATCTCATAGCCGAGGCCGAATTGAAAGGCATTCTTAATAATGGCCGTTGCGGGCACGCTATAAAAGGCCAGTTCATCCTGTATGGGATTAGAGCTATAGGTATAGCCCAGCCTTAAGGGGAGTCGGTCGATACCGCTGTATTGTACCCCTGCTGAAATTATATTGATGTTTTCCCAGCCAAATCCAGCTACTGAACCGGTCTGCGTCCAGCCAACGGCTTCGAAGCCATCTGTATTTTCATAATTGACCAGGCGATAGTCGAGGGCCAGGTCAAAAGCACCTGTGCTATATCCTACCCCAAAGGACAGGATAGAAGGATAATCGAGGTTGAAGGAATTGGTATCTGTACTACCATCCAGGTAGACATTGTCAAATTCAAAATCCCCGAAGGTCTGAGCGGTCTTGTAGGCAGCTCCTGCCTTGAAACCGGCTCCGGAATCGTAAAATACACCAAACTGGGCTCCAAAACCAAAGGCAGTGGAGGCACCATCAGTACTTGGGTATCCGGCCTGTGTGGGATTAGCTGTAGGGTTTGGAATCAGGTCCAGGGACGCGAAATTAAAAGTGGGCTGCACCCCTATGGAGAATTTTTCGGAGAGTTCATACGCATAGGCAGCTCCCACCTGGAAGAGGCTGTAATTGGATTCTACCCTTCCAAAGCCTCCCATTTCCTGGGGCATGTTGATTGGGTTGCTATTACTTTCCGGAAAGGTAACCCCGAAACCGCTGATCCCAAAGGCAGAAAATCCGAAGTGGTGCCTGGAGGTCGATCCGACCTTATAAGCCAGGGCGGGAAGGGGAGACAGTCCCCGGTCATCCTCGGTAGTTCCACTGAAAAAATTGCCCGTGGGCTGGCCTGTGGAATCGAATTCGGGAACGGTTGAACTCAGCTCCGGAGAGGAGAAGAACAGTCCCACGTCGAGGCGGATTTGGTCCTGGTCAAAAACGGTGATCGCCGCAGGGTTCCACTGAAGGGCCCCGGAGATATCCAACGGTTGCCCGGTAGCTGCGCCACCCATGGACATATTTACAGATCCGACACCCTGCATAATGTGCCCGGCCTGCGCATACCCCAGGGTAATCGCACATAAAAAGAACAAGAAAGAAACTACATTTTTCATATCGTTATGGTTTAAAATCTAAGTTTAAAGTTGTGATAGATCAGCCCAAAGGACTGAGTGTAGTTGAGATGGATTGTTAGTGCGAATGTAGGGTAAACGACGGGCCTCACTTATGATAAAAATCATAATTTTAGTCTTAAAAAAAGCACTTATACTATCTTCCCATTAAGCAAGGTGCTTGATGACTTATGCCGGGTTTGCTGAAAAAATTCGGGTGCGTCTGAGACTTATGCATAGCATGCAATGGGGTTTTTATATCTTTAATTTTTAATATCTTCTCGACCTTTAACAAGCAAACCTTGAAATTGACAGTTTATGGCCGGTAAGTCGGGGCGGAATAAGTGGGTTTTAGCAGGTAAAATATTCGGGGGGGTACTATTATTCTTCGCACTTTTCCTGATCTTTTTCCCGATTCTTTTCCATAACTATATCGCTCAAAAAGTGACCGATGTCACATCGGATTACCTGACCACTGAACTGCGGTTTAAGGATACCCGTGCTACGTTTTTTCAACATTTCCCCTCCCTGACACTGAGTATGGAGGACGCAGAGATCATGGGCTCCCAGCCGTTTTCAGGGGAGCCTCTACTTAAAACAGAGACTTTGGTTTTCTCTATCAGCCTCTGGAGGCTGCTTTTTACCCGGGAGGTGAAAATCGATGAAATCGACCTGGAAAATGCAATGGTGTCTTTTAAGTCTGACCGTTTCGGACGGTCAAATTATGCAATCTTTAAGGACAGCGGTGCGGATCCCGATATTTCGGACTCAACGGATCAGACTATCGTGACCCTGGATCGCATTCGGATTCAGGAGGCAGACCTCAGCTATGTCGACCGCTTTCGGGGAATTGATATCAGTACCCGGGGTTTTAGTTACGACGGAGCCGGCACTTTTCAGAACGGGAAGCTCGAGTTGGGATCCCGCTTTGAGATCGACAGTGTAGACGTGACCTTCCAGGATGTTGAGTATCTTAAGAACAAACACTTAACGGCTAACATTTCTTCCGTCTATAATGATAATGCAGTTTCCCTTCAGTTCGAAAAGAATGACTTGAGAATCAGTGAATTGGAACTTTCATTGACCGGGGGGATCGATTTTGACCCGGATGGATACAGGTATCAGGTGGATGTCAGTACAGGGGGGAGTCATTTAAAGGATATTATTTCCCTCTTGCCCAAGCAATATGTAAGCTGGAGGGATAAAGCCGAGGTTGATGGTATGATAGACGCCAATCTACATATAAGTGGCTTTAACAATTCACGCAGGGATACCCTGGAAGAATCGCGAATAGCCCTGGAACTGGACTTTCGGGATGGGAAGCTGAAATACCGGGATGCCCCTGTCCCCGTCGAGGAGATTTTTATCGATTTCAAGGGTTCCCTCGACAACGGGCTTATTGAAGTTGAAGCAGATACGCTCTCCTTTATCATTGCGGAAGACTTTTCCCGGGGGCATCTGTATGCGAAAGGGCGTAAAGATTCTTTTGACCTGAAAACACGCCTGCATGCCCAACTCAACCTGCATCTGCTTCAGGAAACGGTGAAGTTGCCAGACATCAGTTTTGGGGGGCATCTCAATGCCGATATCACGGCTGAGGGCGTCTATGATAAGGCAAATTCACATTTCCCGATTACCGACGCGGAGTTCGTCATACGGGAAGGGTCGCTTCAAACGAGTTTTCCGGACCCCATTGAAGACATCACGGTAGATTTTCTGTTAAAAAACACCAATGGTGGGCTGGATGGGACATCCATTGTGCTTAAAGAACTCTCCTTTGATTTTGAGGATAACCCATTTGAGCTCAGCGCCTCACTGCGGAATTTAGAACTGCTGGACTACGACATTCAGGCCAGGGGATCTTTGGATCTGAACAGCTTTAGTCAGGTAGCTCCACTGCCTTACATTTCAAATGCCAATGGGTTTGTCCGGTTGGATGCCCGGTTTAAGGGGCATATGGTACGAGGAGCCCAGGGGGCACCCCCTGACGTACAAGTCGAGGCGAATTCGGGCAAACTCTTTCTGGAAAACGTCGTGCTCAATGTGGAGGAACTTCCCAAGCCCCTGGAAATCGTGTCGGGGGATTTTACCTTTCAATTGAACAGGCTGGAATTTTCTGAATTCCAAGTGAAATACGCCGGGAATTATTCCCTTCTCAATGGGTATTTTACCAATTATCTTGCGTATTTCCTGGTACCTGATGGCGTCCTGCTGGGGGATTTTGACTTTAAGTCAGAATTTATAGACCTGGATGCGCTTATTCCCAAAGAAGAAGTGCCGTCCCAAAACCTTGTGGAAACCCATATAGATTCTGTAGAAACAAGGGAAGAGATTACGGGGGTGTTGCAAGTCCCCTCCAACATTAACTTCAAGCTGAATGCAGATATTGATACCCTCCGCCATTTTAAACTGGATATTACAAAGCTTCGCGGGCAAATAACGATTTCAGAAGGAGGCTTCCTCTTTAATGATACGCAGATGGATATGGTTGGGGGTAAAGCTACAATGAAAGGGTTTTACAAACCAGAGGGCAATGACAAGGCATTGTTCAACTACAACCTGCAGGGACAGAACCTGAATGTGACACGCGCTTATGAAGAAATCGAACTTTTTAATGATTTAGTGCCGGCTGCTGCGAATGCCGACGGTGTTATTTCCCTGGATTATGAAATCAAAGGCAGTCTGGACCAACAAATGAGTCCGGTAATGCCTTCGCTTGAAGGCGGGGGAACCCTTAGTGTCCACGATGTGCAATTTAAGAACTACAAACTTTTCGGGATGGTCTCGAAGGAAACGCGCTTCAATGCCCTGAAGGATCCGAAGATGAGTGAAATTACAGTGCATTCGACCATCGACGACAACATTTTGGAACTGGAACGATTCAAATTCAAGGTACATCCATTCAGGCTTCGTATGGAGGGAGAGACCACGCTTGACGGGGACATGGATCTTCAAATGCGACTGGGTTTGCCTCCTTTCGGCCTCATCGGTATTCCCATAAAAATCACGGGTACAGGCGACAGTCTGAAGATCAAAATGGGCCGGCGGGAAAAAGACCTTATGGCTTTGGAATACGACGATGACGCGTTTTCAGAGGAGGAGCGCCGCCGTTTCCGTATGCTCCGGGATTCCATTACGGAGGATATGGATATACAGGCCATCTCTTCTTTTGAAATGCGGATGGATTCAATTTATTTCCGGGAGGAAGAAAAGGCCGGGGATAGCCTTCGAACCCCGAAAGTTGTAGAAGATTCAGCCACCAATCAACGGTGATCAGGACTACTTAAAATATATCCTTATATCAAAAAGGGCACAAAAGCAGACAATATGAAAAAACGGGAATTCCTAAAAAAAAGCAGCCTCGGGACTTTGGGTGTGTTTTTTGCACCCCAGTTCCTGCAGGCCGCAGAGAGCAGTCAGGATAAAATTCTTCGTACCGCACACATCGGGGTGGGCAATATGGGTGCGGAAGATTTAAAGGCCATAGCCTCCCATCGCCAGGTAGAAGTAGTGGCTTTGTGCGATGTGGATTCAGAATACCTCAAGGCCGCAGCTGAATTGTACCCCCGGGCGCGGACTTTCTCAGACTATCGGGTAATGCTCACAGAACTCTCAGATACCATTGATGCGGTAATTGTATCCACTCCGGATCATTCCCATGCCCCCGCTTCCCTCCTGGCAATGGAGCTGGATAAGGCGGTGTACTGTCAAAAACCCCTGGCACATCGGGTAGAGGAAGTCCGCGCCATGAAAAAAATGGCGGCAGATAAAAACCTTACCACCCAAATGGGAATACAGGTGCACTCCTTTTACGACTACAAACTGGCTACCTTACTGATTCAGTCGGGGATTATTGGAAAAGTACATACCGTCCGGGCGTGGTCTCCTAAAAACTGGGGTTATGACGGGCCTCTGCCTGAAGGCAGCGATCCGGTGCCCGGCCGATTGGATTGGAATCTTTGGTTGGGGACTGCCCAGAGGCGCCCCTATAAAAATAATGTGTACCATCCGGGGAACTGGCGTAAGCTGCTGGATTACGGATGCGGCACCCTCGGGGACATGGGGGTCCATATTTTTGATACACCCTATAATGCCCTTGCCCTTGAAGTCCCGAAAACGATAAAAACAGATTGCCGCCCTCCAAATGGTTTCGGGCATCCCGAGCGCAATACGGTCACGTATGAATTCCCACCCACCCCATTTACCACGGAGTCCCTGACCTGGATCTGGACGGACGGTCCGGGAGCTCCTCAGCCCCATCCGGATCTGGAATTGCCCCAGGGGGAGGTGCTGCACGACCAGGGAGCGATGTTTATGGGTGAAACCGGGCGGCTTTATTTGCCCCATTTTGAAATGCTTCCGCGCCTAATCGTAGATGGAAACTATGCAGAGATCGACGTAGCCCCCTTTAATCTGGGGGAACCGGTGAGAGACTATGAGAGTGAAGGCAAAAAGCACTACCACGAATTTGTCGATGCCTGTCTGGGGAAAGCCCGATGTTCAGCACCGTTTTCGTATTCAGCCAAACTTACTGAAACCATTCTCCTGGGCGTGATCGCAGGGCGTTTTCCAGGTAAAACCCTGAACTGGGATGCGGAATCAGCTCGTTTTAAGGAGGCTGAGGCCAATGCATTTCTGGGAAGTACTTACCGGAAATTTTGATTTATTTTCCCTGGGGGCTATTTGATTATTCCCCCGGGGTCAGATACCTTTAGGCAGCATTAAATTCTAAGGATTATGAGAACTTGGCTTTGGAACATCCTGGAAGATAATACCACGCGTAAGGGCCGGATTTTTGACTATCTCATACAGGGACTTATTATGCTATCCCTGATTGCTTTTGCTGTGGAAACCCTGCCCAATTTATCACAACAGACCCGGAATTTTCTAAATGTTTTTGAGCTCTTTTGCGTCGTTGTTTTTACTGCAGAGTATATCCTCAGAATTTATGTAGCCAAAAACCCCCTGAAGTATATTTTTAGTTTTTACGGCCTTGTAGATTTGCTGGCTATCCTGCCATTTTATCTCTCTGCGACCCTGGATCTGAGGGCACTTCGCTCTTTCAGGGTCCTCCGGCTCTTCCGGGCGTTTAAACTGGTTCGCTATAACAAGGCGCTCAAGCGCTTTCACGTGGCTGCCAGGCTTATAAAGGAAGAAGTCGTACTGTTTTTTATCATTACCCTGATCCTGATTTACCTCACCTCGGCGGGTATTTATTACTTTGAAAACAAAGCCCAACCCGAGTCGTTTTCCTCTATTTTTCACAGTTTCTGGTGGGCAATTGTCACCCTGACTACTGTGGGGTACGGGGATATTTACCCGGTTACCGTCGGGGGTAAAGTATTTACATTTTTTGTACTCATCATAGGGGTTGGGATTGTAACAGTTCCAGCGGGTTTGGTGGCTTCGGCACTTTCCCGGGCCCGGGAGGTAGAGGAGCGTGAAAATAAAGCTGATGATTCCGAAAAAGACCTCTAGATGAAAGCAACCTTTTTATCCCTTCTCGTTCTCCTGCTAATTGCAGTTCCAGGGTCTGATGCAGTAGAAATACCATATCAAAAGTCCTCAGAACCCCAATGGATCCAGCTTTTTAACGGGGAAGACCTTTCGGATTGGGATATTAAAATTCGCGGGTATGAGATGGGCGTAAACTACAAGAATACATTTCGGGTGGAAGACGGGTTGCTCAAGGTCTCCTATGGGGAATACGATACTTTTAAGGAGGAATTCGGCCATCTGTTTTATAAAAAACCTTTTTCGCATTA
>CAZEQO010000081.1:0-6260 GCA_964514365.1 uncultured Robiginitalea sp.
GGCACATGTCTGTAAAAGTATCGTGGTCGCAGAAGGTAATCTCCCCGTCCTCCAGGTTTTCGATCAGCTCGACTTTGTACTGATTTTCATGATCTTCATAGTAGGAGAGCGCATCCGCCTTGGAAACTTCACGCATTTTGAATTCGTGTTTTCCCCTGGCAATTTCCATTGCTTTTTGCTCTATGGCCGGAAAGTCTTTTTCAGAAACCGTGTAATCCATAAAATCCACATCGTAGTAGAAACCATTGTCAATGGCCGGACCTATGGTGAGTTTGATCCCGGGGTAGAGTATCTCCAGGGCCTGGGCAAGGACGTGGGATGAGGAGTGCCAGAAAGTCTTTTTTCCCTCCTCGTCGTTCCAGGTATACAAAACCAGGGAACCGTCCGTCTCCAATGGAGTCACAGTCTCCACCTTCCGATTATTAAATCGGGCGGAAATCACATTTCGGGCCAGTCCTTCACTGATTCCCCGGGCTACTTCAATGGGTGTTACGCCCTTCGGATGGGTTACAATTTTTCCGTCGGGTAAGGTGATGTTTATCATAGTCTGGGCTCTGAGGGCGCTAAGATACTATCTTCGGGAAACGCAGGCAACCAAATCGCACATCGCGTAGGCTTATTTTCGATTTGAAAAAAGGGCATTCACCAGGGTTCGGATTCCGTAAAATCCCATACCCACTGCCGCAACAGCCAAAACAACCCCAAGGATCAGGACCGGGAGGTACCACGGGTGGTCCTGGTTCTTAAACGCCTGGTAGAGTACAACAGGGGCTGTAAACATAAGGGCCAGCGTATAGAACATACGTTTAACGCCTTTCATCAGTAATTCTCGATCTGTTTTCAACGGTTTCTCTGCTTTAGGGATTCTAAAAATATGAAGAATTGCTATCTTCTCCGTTTTAAACCCCCTCAAATGACATCAGTAATGAGTGCCAGGGCCCGGGAGGTCCTCGAAGGAAACTGGCAGGATGGTTTTACGATTCCCTGTAAGGGGCTGTATCCTTTTCAGTGGAACTGGGATTCCGGATTTATCGCCCTGGGTTGGGCACATCTGGATATGGAACGGGCCAAGCAGGAACTGCGCTCGCTCTTGACGGGGCAATGGGCCAATGGGTTTCTGCCGCATATTGTATTTCACAATGAGGCTGAAACGTATTTTCCCGGCCCTGAGGTCTGGGATGTGGGAAGGAGTTCGCAAGCCCCTGCAGCCAAAACCTCCGGGATTACCCAACCGCCGGTCCTGGGATACGTACTGGAACAGCTCTACGAAATCTCGGGGGAGTCGATACTGGATTTTGTCCGGGAGGTCTTTCCGGCACTTTTCCGTTGGCATCATTATTTCTATACCCACAGGGACCCGCAGGAGGAAGGTTTGGTCTATATCTGCCACAACTGGGAGGCCGGAACGGACAACACCCCGGTTTGGGATACTATCTGGGAGGATCTCGACTCCCCTGAATACCAGCTGAACCGGAGGGATACCCAGCATGTGGATGCCGCTAACCGCCCGAGTAACCGGGAATATCAACACTATATACACCTGGTGGAGCTTTTTAAGTCCTGGAATTATGACGATACTCAGATTGCCGAGAAGAGTCCGTTCCTCATTCAGGATCCGCTCTTTAATGCGTTGCTGATGCGCTCCAATGAAGGGCTCATCCGAATGGGGCAACTATTGGGAAGGGCCGCTGAAGTAGACCAGCTGCAGCGTTGGCAAGCCCTGTCAAAAAAACACTTTCACCAGAAACTCTATTGCCCTGACCAAAAAGGATATATCTATTATGACTTAAGGGGAAACCGCCCGCTCAATGCACTTTCTTCCTCCTCATTTGTTCCATTGCTTGCAGGGGTTCCCCCGCCAGGGACAGCCGGTGAAATCGTCAGTACGCATCTGGACAGGGGGCGTTTTTCGGGTGCCGGAGGGGAATTTTACCTGTGTCCCTCCTTCGATCCTTCCAGTCCTTTTTTTGATCCGAAGCGCTATTGGAGGGGCCCGGTCTGGATTAATTTAAACTGGCTGATTTATCGGGGTTTACTGCGATACGGCTTTACAGAGGTTGCGGAAAAGCTGAGGTCGGATACCCTGGACCTGCTCGAGGAGTGTGGCTATTACGAGTATTTTGATCCCCGTCGCCATCTGGAACCCGGGCACGTCAGAGGATACGGGGGGAACCATTTTTCCTGGTCCGCAGCCCTCTATTTGGATTTTATAAACAGAAAACCTGTATGAATACACTGGATTACGTCATCGTAGTGGTATACCTGCTTGGATTTTTGGGTATGGGGTACTTTTTTAAGGACAACAAGGACTCCAGTGATTATTTTCTGGGGGGGCGAAGTATGAGCTGGTTTCCCCTGAGCCTCTCTACCATGGCTACCCAACTCTCGGCCATTAGTTTTGTCTCCGCACCTGCATTTGTAGGGCTTAAACTCGGTGGGGGGATGAAATGGCTCAGCTTCGAATTTGCCGTTCCTCTGGCGATGTTGTTTATTATGATTTTTATCGTCCCCCCCTTGTTCCGCTCAGGGGTGGTCAGTATATACGAGTTTGTGGAAAGGCGTTTCGGGGTATCCACCCGCCTGATTCTGAGCGTTGTATTCCAGATCAGCAGGGCCCTGGGGACGGGGGTCATGGTCTACACCATTGCGATCATACTCCAGGCGGTTCTCGATATCGATTTTGTCTATACGATTTTGATCATCAGCGTGATCACGGTTATTTATTCCTGGCAGGGTGGGATGAAGGCGGTGGTTTGGGGGGATGCCATCCAGATGGTCATCCTGTTTGCCGGGTTGCTCACCTGTTTGTTTTACGGCTGGCATCTGTGGAGCACATCAGGGGGTCCGGAGCTCGGTTTTGATTCGGCCCGCCTGCAGGTCATCGATTTCAACTGGGGCCTTGAAATGGGAGAGGAGTACGGTTTCTGGCCGATGCTCATCGGAGGGTTTTTCCTCTATGTATCCTATTACGGGTGTGATCAGACCCAGGCCCAGCGTATGCTCAGTGCAAAAAACGAACAAACCATCCGCAAGCTGCTACTGGCCAACGGCCTGATTCGTTTTCCGGTGGTATTACTCTATTGCACCGTGGGGCTTTTTATCGGGGGTTTGGTGACCCTGGACCCGGATTTTCTAGGTGAAATCACAGCGATGACACAGAAGTATTTTCCGCAGGAGTACGCCTCCTCCGGGACAAAGGCAGACCTGATGATACCCATATTTATCACCAAATACCTCCCGCATGGGTTTATCGGATTGCTTATGGTGGGTATCCTGTCGGCGGCCATGTCTTCTTTGAGTTCCACCGTTAATTCCCTCTCGGCCGTGAGTGTGGAGGACTTTTTCAACCGGGGCACC
This sequence comes from uncultured Robiginitalea sp., assembly GCA_964514365.1. Classification (GTDB taxonomy): domain Bacteria; phylum Bacteroidota; class Bacteroidia; order Flavobacteriales; family Flavobacteriaceae; genus Robiginitalea. Next base: position 3,358 of record CAZEQO010000081.1, read on the forward strand.
AAAAAATTGAGCACGCGCAGGTATATGATGATTTCCAAAGGGGCTGTCGTATTCTGGGGAGGCGTTTGTATGGCCGCTTCATTTCTTTTCGGGGGCAGCAAGAGCGCGGTAATTGAAATTATAAACGCCATTGGATCCGTCTTTTACGGCCCTGTCCTGGTGACTTTTTTACTGGCGATGTTTTCCAAAAAAGTAACTACAAAAGGGATGAATGCCGGGATTGTCGTCGCGGTCCTGATCAACCTGATGTTCAGTAAAACCATGCAGCAAATCCTCGGGATAGATCTGGGGATCCATATTTTTTGGATCTGGCTGAATTTTACAGGGGTACTGCTCACCTTAGGGGTGGCCTATCTGGTCAGCTGGCTATTTCCCGATAAGGTTGTACGCGAGCACCTGCCCGAAGTCGCCCGGCCGGGCTGGAATGATTTCAGGCAAAAGGAGGTGGTGATTCTGCTGGTGTTTTTTGTTGTCATTATAGCCTTTAGTGCTATACTCCCAAGCCTGTACGGATGAGAATAGCCCTGATCCCGGATAAGTTTAAAGGCTCTCTCACGGCCACCCAGGTTTGCGATGCCATGGAAGCAGGTATCCGGTCGGTGTACCCGGGGGCTGAGATTCACAGATTTGCGGCCTCGGACGGGGGAGATGGTTTTTTGGAGGCGGTTCGTGCGGTGCGCCCTTTGGAAGTGGTTCAGGCCCCGGTTACCGATCCGATTGGTCGCGGGATTGTCGCCTCATTTTTATACGACCCCCAAACTGGTGAAGCCTTTATAGAAATGGCCAAAGCTTCCGGGATGGAATTACTATCCCCCGGGGAGCGCAACCCTGTACAGACAGATACCCGCGGTACCGGACAACTTATTCTCAAGGCTGTCCAAAAGGGTGCGCGGCATATTTTTGTGGGCCTGGGCGGGAGCGGGACCAATGATGGGGGATGCGGTATAGCATCCGTTTTCGGGTATCGTTTTCTGGACAGGGATCAGCAGGCCCTGCTACCTGTGGGGGGTAACCTGGAACGGATTGCCCATATCGTGCCGCCGGAAGACCTTCCGCTTCCTGAGTCGGTCCGAATAACAGCCGTCAATGATGTGAACAATCCCTTGTGGGGCCCACAGGGCGCGGCACAGGTTTATGCGGCCCAGAAAGGCGCCTCCCCTGAAGATATTCAACGTCTGGATTCCGGACTCCAAAACCTGGAGGAGCGGGTCCGGGAGCAGCTCGGTGTGGATTTCGGAAGCCTGCCGGGGGCAGGGGCAGCAGGGGGTACAGCCTTCGGGCTGAAATGTTTTTTAGGGGCTGATTTCACCAGTGGCACAAATCTCGTGCTCCGACTTAACGGGTTTGAGCACTATCTCGCCAGGCAACAAACGGATTTTATCTTTACCGGGGAAGGCCGCATCGACGCCCAAACCCTGAATGGTAAATTGATTCAGGGAGTCCTTCAGCTCGCTTCAGCTCAGAAGTGTCCCGTGGTAGCGGTTTGCGGAAAATGCGACGCCCCTATGGATGCCCTCAGAAGTTTGGGGTTCGAGGCGGTACTTGAAGTATCGGATCCGCGTAAATCCCTGGACTATGCCATGGCCCATGCCCATGAGTTGGTCGCAGAAGCGGTACAGGGGTTCCTTCATCAAAATAACTAAGGCCCCTTATCGAATGGTAATGGTTCGGACCTGCTCCTGTACAATGGCAAAATACCCTAGCGGAAAAACGTCTGGTCGCGTGGCATTGTCGACGATTTCTTCATTGTCCAGGCCGGTGACATCCACTACATTTCCACGGACTGTGGCGACTGGGGTTTGGAAGACGCCCTGTTGCTCTCCACTTTGGCTGATCAGCAAATCCATATAGTTGTAAAATGTGTCATCAACTCCCATGATGCTAATCTGGAGCTCGGTCCCCGGCTCAATCGGGTCTGTATAGAAATAGGAAAACTGAAAAAACTGCCCCTGATAAAAGGTATCCTCGGTAACCAGGAATTCGGTCGGACCAAAATCGAAAAGATAGTAATTCATCTCCAGGGCCGGGTCGGTAAAGGCCACAATGACCTCGGTTTCATCTCCTTCAAACAAGGTGGCCCTGCCCTGTACAAGAAAATCGATGGGAACTACGGGGACGTAATTGGTTTGAGCGACATACTGCCTTCCTTTATGACGGAGCTGCAGGGTGAAGCGTACGTTTTTATCGAGAAATATCGTGGGTATGCGCTGGTCAAAAGTAGCGTCGGGGTCCGGGATGTAAATACCCGTTCCGGGGGCTTCTTCCGCCAGGGAAGAGGTTAGGACTTCAATAAGGTTCCCATCGCTGTCAAAGCGTTCAACCGCTATAACTATATTTTCTGCCTGGGTTACAGGCAACTCCTCGAAAAATGAATTTGTCTCCTTTAGGCCGATTCGAACCGGGACAAAAGCTTCCCGTTCATCCACCCGAATCAGTCCCTCTACAAGGAGTCTGGGCGGGGTGTTTGGCACTTCCACTTCTATGACCTCTTCACAGGAAATTAGTAAAAATGTGACGCAACACAGTGCAACCGACCCCAGTGCTTTCATATTGCTAATCGATGATCAATGTGGATCTGAATTCCTGCACTATGGCAAAGTATCCCAAACCAAAAGTATTGGGCTGCTGGGCATTGTCGGTGACCTGGTCGTTATCCAGGTCAGTCACATCAAAAACATTGCCCCGAACGGTGGCTACAGGAGTCTGAAAGGGCCCCTGTGCCCCGTCTGTCTGCTCGAGGAGTAAATCCATATAGTTGTAAAAGTTACGGTCTGCGCCCAGGAGGCCGATTTCCAGGGCAGTGCCCGGTTCAAATTCCTCATCGTAGAAATATGAAAACTCAAATTCCTGACCGTTGTAAAAAGTGTCTTCTGTAACCAGGTAATTTCCGAAACCAAAATCAA
>CAZEQO010000081.1:6270-12737 GCA_964514365.1 uncultured Robiginitalea sp.
ATTTCAGAGCAAAATGGAGCAGTGGGAAAAGGAAAATGATTTATTTTTATTTTTCATTCCCCCTTATAGTCCAGAACTGAATTTGATAGAGATTTTTTGGCGAAAAGTAAAGTATGAATGGCTCTCTTTTAATGCCTATCATTCTTTTGAAAATCTTAAAAATGAACTCCAAAATATCTTCAAAAACCAAAATCAAAAATGTAAAAATCCCCTTCCTCCGGCCGATCTGTAAAACGGACGACGAGCTCTGTTTCTTCCTCGTCAAAAAGGATATTGTCCCCAAGGCGGAGTTCATCTATGGGGACCGAGGGTACGTAACGCGTTTGAGCAGCATACCGGCGCCCCCTCCAGCTGACCACGAGGGTAAATTCTAAATTGGCTTCCAGAACCGCGGATACCGGTATACGCTGGTCCCTGTCAAAGGACGGATCCGGGACGTATATACCACTGCCGGGGTCGAGTTGTGTCAGACTGGAAGTTCCGGTAGCCCCCTCGGGAAAACCATTTTCATCAATTTCCTGAATGATGATCACGATTTCATCCACATCGGTGACGGGTTCGATGGTCCCGAAGAAATTTGAAGTTTGGGTGAGTTTGATTTCTACAGGAATCCACATTTGAGTAGTATCCACCCGTAAAAGGCCTTCCACCACAAGGCGGGGATCTTCTGAGGGCGTTTCCACATCGATCACATCTTCACATCCCGCCAGGGCTATGGCACAAACCAGAAAGCATAAAAACCACGTTTTCATCTGATCAGAATCTGAAATTATAGGTTATGGCCGGGACGATACCAAAAATAGACGTCCGTACGGCTTCATTACGCCCGGTATCCTGGTTTTGCCTGAAATTGATGGAGGCCGCGTTCATTCGGTTGTAGACGTTGTAAATACTAAATACCCATTCCCCCCTGAATTTTTTCCCTAAAGGGTTTGACGGCCTCAGGGTTGCGGCGATATCCAGGCGGTGAAAATCCGGGAGCCGTTCCTGGTTTCGCAACCCGAAATACGGAACTACCAGCCCTTCAAACTGAAACTGACCTATGGGATAATTGGTGGGTTGGCCTGTTTGATAGATAAAATTGGCGTTAAAGCTCCACTTCTTATTGAGTTCGTAATTGGCAAAGAGGGTGATGTCGTGGGTTTTGTCGTAAGGCGTGCTGTACCACTCGCCCAGGTTGATGCCCGTCTCGATTCCCGAACGTCCGTTGTCGATACCCAAATCACGTCCAGGGGTTCGCTGCTCCGAACGGGACAGGGTATAGGCGAGCCAGCCCGTGAGGGCTCCGGTATTTTTCCGCAAAAGAAATTCCCATCCATAGGCCCGGGCTTCCCCATTGAGGATGACCTGTTCTATAGCGTTATTGGCGATCAGGTTGGCCCCGTCGATATAGTCGATTCGGTTTTGCACGTCCTTGTAGAACACCTCGGTCTCTATACTGTACTCCCCGCTTTTGGAATTGCGGAAGAATCCCAGGGCATACTGGTCCAGCAATTGTGGTTCTACATACGGCCCGCTCGGGGTCCAGACGTCCAGAGGGGTAGGGGAGCTGGTGTTCGAGAGCAAATGCAGGTATTGCGCCATCCGCGTATAACTCGCTTTAACAGAATTCCTGTCATTCATCGCATAGGCGATGGAAAACCGCGGCTCCAGGTTGAAAAAATTGGCCAGGGACTTCCCCCGCCCGGAAGTCAGGGTGTCAATAGGCGTTGCTTCCTGGTACACCAGGCTGAAAGGGTCAAATTCCACAGGGTTGTCATTTTCATAGACGAAGAATTCATCCTGCCCGAGCCTGTTGAACTGGCTGATGCGCAACCCATAGCCCAGGCTGATCTTATCCGTGATCTCATGTGAAACGTCCACATAGGCCGCATTTTCATTGGCGTATTTTTTGGTCAGCTGCTCTTCGATGATTCCCGAATCTTCTCCATTGGGAATAATTTTTCCCGGGTTGAAGACATAGTAAATACTGTTGAGGCCGTAGTTGACCTGAAGCTTGTCGCTCAGATAGTGTTTCAAATCGTATTTGAGGTTGAAATTCTGGATGCCCGAATCCCATTCAAAACCGACGAAGTCCAGTTCCAGACCGTAGTAATAGTCTGAATAGATCAGGGAGAGGTTTGAAAAGAGTTTGTCTGAAAAAATATGGTTCCACCGGAAATTAATGACCGCATTGCCATAGGTATTGACAAAGAGGTCGCTAATACTAAAGAGGTCACGGCCGAAATACCCCGAGAGGAAGAGGCTGTTCCGGTCATCGACCTTGAAATTCAGTTTGGTATTCAGGTCGTAGAAATAGGCCCGGTTATCGATGTCAAAAAGTGGGGTGAACAGGTGGGCATAAGAAGCCCTTCCCCCGATGAGGAAAGCGGCTTTATCTTTCACGATAGGACCCTCGGCCAAAAGCCTGCTTGCCACCGCCCCGATACCTCCACTCATGTGAAATTCCTTACTGTTCCCTTCTTTTTGAAAAATCTCCAGAACAGACGAAACCCTGCCCCCATAACGAGCGGGAATACCGCCCTTGAAGAGCTTGACATCTTTTATGGCATCCGGGTTGAAGACTGAAAAGAACCCGAAGAGGTGGGAGGAATTAAAAATAATAGCTTCGTCGAGAAGGATGAGGTTCTGGTCCACGGCCCCGCCCCTGACGTTAAAGCCCGAGGAAGCCTCCCCGGCATTGGTTACCCCAGGCAGCAAAATAATGGATTTTATCACATCAGCTTCCCCGAGTACCACTGGGATTCGCTTGATGGTTTCCACCGAAAGGGCCGCCACGCTCATTTGGGGTTTTCGAATATCCAGGCGTTCCACGTCTTCGGTCAGTACAACTTCGTCCAGCTGTTCTGCCTCTTCATCCATTTGAAAGTCAATCCGCTGGCTCGAATTCAGGGTCACTTGCCGACGGATGTCCTGAAATCCCAGATAGGTTATTACCACTTCATATGTGCCCTCGGGCAGGGTAAGGGAGTAAAAACCGTATTCATTGGTCACTGCTCCCGCACTCAACTCCGGGACCAGGATACTCACACCTATAAGGGTTTCATTACTGTTGGCTTCACTTACCGTGCCGCTTAGCGTATATCGGTTTTGAGCATTCAGGAGGGAAACTGCCAGCAGGGCACATGCAAAAAAGAGTAGCCTCATGGAATAGAAGTGCAATTTTTTCTAAATATAGGTATTCTCTTTTATTTGAGGGTGTGGCCCAGGCCCAAGGTCTGAAAATACTGCCGACATTTCCTCGGTCCCCATGCTCTAAAGAAAAGACTGCTAATTGCTCCCCAAAGTTTAGAAGTCACCTATAGTCGAGGCTTTTATAAATTGCTGCCGCACGAACGGCGTTTACATGCCTCCTTAAAGCTGGGCGATGATCTGATTTAAGGTCGCACTGGGGCGCATAGCCGCGTCCCGTTTGTCAGGATCGGGCAGGTAATAACCGCCGATATCCTGCGGTTTGCCCTGGGCAGCCAGAAGCTCGGTTGTAATATCCGATGAGGCATTGGTCAGCGCCCGGGCTATACCCTGAAAAATATCCCGGAGTTCTGTATCCCCGGTCTGTCGGGCCAGTGCCTGCGCCCAATAGAGGGCAAGGAAAAAATGACTTCCCCGGGTATCTAATTCTCCCACTTTTCGGGAGGGGGATTTGTTTTCATCCAGGAATTTTTCTGTCGCCAGATCCAGTGTTTCGGAGAGTACCCGAGCCTTTCCATTGTTGTATTTCTGGCTGGAGTGCTCCAGAGAAACTGCAAGGGCCATGAATTCCCCCAGGGAATCCCATCTCAGGTGTCCTTCTTCCAGAAATTGTTGTACGTGTTTTGGGGCAGAACCTCCTGCACCTGTTTCAAAAAGACCACCTCCCTCCATCAAGGGAACTATAGAAAGCATTTTTGCGCTGGTTCCAACCTCCAAAATTGGAAAAAGGTCCGTGAGATAATCCCGGAGCACATTCCCTGTAACAGAAATGGTATCCTTTCCTTCACGAATCCTTTCAAGGGTGTACCAGGTGGCCTGTTCCGGTGAGAGAATCCGGATATCCAGCTTTTCCCGAACAGCTTCGGGCAAGTAGGTGTCCACTTTCGAAATCAATTCGCGGTCATGGGCCCGCTGTGCGTCGAGCCAGAAAACAGCAGGGGTTCCCGATTCTTCTGCCCGGCGCACGGCCAGTTGAATCCAGTCCTGTACGGCAGCATCGGTTACGGAGCACATCCTCCAGATGTCACCCGGGGCCACTTCGTGGGTCAAAAGGACTTCTCCGGAGTCGTTATCGATCACCTGGACAATTCCCGCCTCTGCTATTTCAAAAGTCTTGTCGTGCGAACCGTATTCTTCCGCCTTTTGGGCCATAAGCCCGACGTTGGGAACGGATCCCATGGTTCTTGGATCCAGGGCCCCGTATTTTTTACAAAAATTTATGGTGGCCTCGTAGATACCCGCATAACTGCTATCCGGGATAACCGCCATCGTATCCTGGGATTTCCCCTGGGCATTCCACATCTGGCCCGAATTCCGAATCATTGCCGGCATAGAGGCATCGATAATTATATCGCTGGGAACGTGCAGGTTGGTTATTCCTTTATCGGAGTTTACCATTGCCAGAGCGGGCCCTTCTTCCATGGCTTGGGAAATGGCATCCCGAATCTCTTCGGCCTTGGCCTGCGGCAGTTCCCCAAGCGATTCCAGGAGGCTTTCCAGGCCATTGTTCGCATTTACCCCTATTTTCTCGAGGGTGGGGCCGTACTTTTCAAACAGGGTTTTAAAATAGGTTTTCAAGACGTAGCCGAAGATGATAGGGTCCGAAACCTTCATCATAGTCGCTTTCAGGTGAACTGAGAATAAAAGACCCCGGGATCGGGCTTCGTAAATCTGGGCTTCCAAAAAATTCAGGAGATTTTTTTTCTCCATCAGGCTTGCATCGATAATACTACCTTTTTCGATGCGTACTTCTGCCTTCAGGACCTTTTGCCCCCCCTCGGGGTTGCTCCACTCAATCCGGAGGTTTCGCCCTTTGTCTAAGGTGATCGATTTTTCGTTGGACTTAAAATCCCCCTCGGACATAGTCGCTACACAGCTCTTGCTTTCACCACTCCATGCCCCCATGGAATGAGGATGTTTCCGGGCGTAATTCTTTACGGGTCTCGGGGCTCTTCGGTCTGAATTTCCTTCCCGGAGAACCGGATTTACTGCGCTTCCTTTAACCCGGTCGTACCGGGCCTTATGGTCAGCCGCCTGCTCCGTTTCAACCTCGTCCGGATAGTCGGGCAGGGAATAGCCTTTGCCCTGCAATTCAGCTATCGCATCTTTAAGTTGTGGGATAGAGGCACTAATATTGGGGAGTTTAATAATATTGGCCTCAGGTTGTTTTGCCAGATTCCCAAGAAAAACCAGATCATTGGAGACTTTTTGATCCGCCTTGAGGCATTCGGGGAATTCCGCTAAAATACGGGCTGCAAGGGAAATATCCCGAGCCTCTATTTCGATACCCGCAGGGCGGGTAAATGCTTTGATTATGGGAAGAAAAGAAGCAGTGGCCAGAGCCGGTGCCTCGTCGGTTTGTGTATAGCGTATAATTGGCATTAGGGTGTTGCAGTTTAGGCGAGCAAATATACAATTTATGGTGGTCAGATCAAGTAGTGGAAGGGAATCCGCTTAAATACAGGGAGTAAAAAATGAAAGCCACATCGTTGTAACAAGTACAAGGATATGGCTTTCTTGTCATAACCCAATGGCCATACGTTCTGCCTAAGCGGAACAAACCAAGAGGTTAAAACAACGTTTGAATTGAAATTTAAAACACTTAATAAAAAGTCCCAAAACCTTCAATTCTTTTTATTGACTAGTTCTTTTATTTTACAGGACTTACCTAAAGCAGGTCTTGTAATGCAAAAGTCCCCATCTGTATGTGCAAACTACCGCTCCCACATACAAACTCGTCAAAATAATTTCCATATACAAGTATATTTCTTTCTATTTCAACTAACCAATAATACAAAGAACGCTAACTCTGTAGTAATCTTCCGCGATTTCCAAGGACTGGAAACCCCTTATCAATTACACTACCAAAGTATCTAAAACCCCTTACTTTTGCAAATAATCCACAAAGAAGAAATTCACAGTTTATTCACTGCTTTTATCAACAATTGTTTATAAATCAACTACTTGAAGGGCCGGGGTCGAAGGTGTTAATCATTTTTTCGCTCTTCCCGTTTGATTTGTCTCTGGATTTTCCGAATGGCAGACTCTATGGATTTATCGGGTTCAATGATATTATAGGCCCCCCAGAATTCCGGATCTGAAAATCCATCGGTAGCATCGCTCAGGATGATGGACGAGCGAATGCGCTCCCTGGATTTGGGTGCTTTGCCCCCAGTATAGGGTTCCCAGTCTGTGACGGCCATTTCACAGGTCAGATTATAAATGGAGTTAAAGAGCTTTTTGTCCCAGTCAATTTTAAACTCCAGGATGGCATT
>CAZEQO010000082.1:0-3760 GCA_964514365.1 uncultured Robiginitalea sp.
TTTATTGTTTTTAATAGGTCAGATGTAATTCGCCAATAACCATCTCGGTTGGTATTGAGAATTGTTATGGCTCATTTCGTAAAACAGATTCCTTCCGCACCGGAATACCCCCCCAAAGGGCAGAGAGTGCCAAACCTGATACCAAATGCCAAATCCCCCAGAAAGCAGCCAGGAGGGCCATCCCACCCAGACCTTCAAAAAAAGTGAAAATAAGGAGCAAACCCAGACCCGAGTTCTGTATGCCGGTCTCTATGGTAATGCTTTTTACATCCCGGAAAGGAAGTCTCATCACCCGACCTGATGTATATCCAAGCAGGAATGCGGAAATATTATGAAAAAACACAAGGGTAAAGACCAGTCCAACGTAATCCACAAAAATATCCCGGTTATTGTAGAGTGCCACAAAGATTAAAAAGACAAAGAACAGGAGGGAAACAATCTTGAATAGTTTCGCCATCCCTTTGGCGAGTTTCGGTTTGAGATGCCCCAGCAACATACCTGCGATCAAAGGAAGCCCCAATAAGAGGGCCACCAATCGCACCATTTCCCAAAGGTTGATCTCAACATCGGTGAGCAGGGCGGCAGAGGGTTCATAGAGACTGCCCCAAAACTGCAAATTGAGAGGGGTCATCAGCACTGCAAGGAGGGTGGCTATTGCCGTCAGGCTCACAGATAGGGCTGTATTGCCACCACTGAGATGTGACATAAAATTTGAAACATTACCTCCCGGGCATGAGGCGACCAGGATCATCCCCAGGGCAAAACTCGGCTGGGGTTCCCACCACCAGACCAGGAAAAAAGTTAGGGCTGGCAACAAGAGAAACTGGCAACAGACCCCCGTGAGCACAGCTCTGGGATTCCGGAGGATTTGTCTGAAATCTGAGGGTTTGATCTCCAGGGCAATTCCGAACATCACCAGGGCCAGGGCCAGGTTCATGGTCCAAAGCGCTTCATTGTCAAAATTGATACGTAGCTGATCTATCTGTGTCTCCATACCTGGACCAATCAGCGGTCAATCCTGAGTTTGTTGACAATGTCCCTGGGAATATTTCCGGAGTAGGCGCCGTAAGCATCCACCAGAAGTCCTTTCAGCCCGTCTGATGTCTCAATGGCATAGAGGATGGAGTTGTCATCCGGGTTACTGGCTCCTTCAAAACGGTAAAATTCTACTACCTCCATTGCTTCTGCCGGATAAATACAGGATGTGCGTTTGTGCTCCAGACCGCCATCGCAGAAATTGAGGTCTTCATTATATCCCCGGGACTGAAGATCTTCAATGGCGACTGAAAGGGACGAATATGTGTGTCTTTTTTTCAAATTGAAGCTTTTGGGGGCAAGCCCATGAAAGGAGAAGATAGGGAGTCTGGGAGGAATTTACAAGTATTTAATACCTTTAGGAGTCTATAAACTATTGAGGAATGGCCCGAACCCCAAGTACAATGCTCGCCCTCGGTACGCGAGCCCCGGAATTTTTATTACCCGATACCGCAAGCGGAAACACCCGATCTTTTGCCGACCTGAAAGGAAAACAAGGCACTATTGTGATGTTTATCTGTAACCACTGCCCTTTTGTAAAACACGTCAACCCCGAACTGGTACGCCTGGGCAATACATATATCCCCAAGGGGATCGGAATGATCGCAATCTCCAGCAATGATGTGGAAAACTATCCCGAAGACCACCCGGACAAAATGCGGGAAACCGCCCGGAAAGAAGGGTATCCATTTCCCTACCTCTATGACGCTACGCAGGGGACAGCCCTGGACTACCAGGCGGCCTGCACCCCCGATTTCTACCTTTTCGACTCTAAGGACCTTTTGGTTTACAGGGGTCAGTTGGATTCTTCCAGACCCGGCAACGACATTCCCGTAAGCGGAGAAGATCTCAGAAAAGCGGTGGATGACTTACTTGAGGGACGACCACTATCCCAGGACCAAAAACCCAGCATTGGGTGCAATATCAAGTGGAAACCCGTTTCCTGAAGTCAGCCGTTCCAGCCCCTGGCCTCAAGCAACCGCTCAATATGGGCGTAATGATGATTGCCATGCCAGACATATCTCCCGACATTCTCCTCCAGGGTGGTGAAGCCGCTTTCCGGATGGAGAAATCCCTTTTTAAGAGCCTTTCTATCCGTGCATTTCAATAAATAAACGAGTTTTTTATGTACAGCCTCCAGGTGTTCCAGGGAAAGGGCGATCGGGCCTGAGACGCTATCCTCAAGGGCAGCCCAGGCCTTTTCATCATAGACTTTTATCTGCGGCGTGTCTTCCGTCAGGGCCCATTTAAAACGCATATAGGAATTATGATGGCTGTCGGAAAGATGGTGAATCACCTGCCGCACGGTCCAGCCTCCCTCCCGGTACGGGGTATCCAACTGCACGTCAGAAAGATCGGAAACCAGGTTGTAAAGCCGTGAGGGAAAGACCTCCAGGGCTATGATCCAGGCCTTTAACTCCTTCTCAGAAATAAATTCCGGGGGTGTAAACCGGCCGATGGGATATCGGAGGAAATCGGGACGCTCGTTGCTCATAACCTAAGGGGCCTTAGGAGACCCCTTCCAGACTCACGTCGAAAACCAGGACGGCATCCGGGGGAATAACCCCACCGGCTCCCCGGGAACCATAGGCAAGTTCAGAAGGAATGATAAAGCGGGCCTTATCGCCCACACTGAGTAAACTAATGCCTTCATCCCATCCGGGAATCACCTGACCGGTCCCCAGGGCGAACTCAATGGGTTCATTCCGTTCAAAGGAACTATCGAACACCGTCCCATCCAAAAGGGCCCCCTTGTAGTGAACGGCAACGCGCTGGCCTTTGGCCGGTTTCTCGCCCTTACCAGACTCCATAATTTTATACCTCAAACCTGAAGGCGTTTTTTCAAAGCCTTTGGAAAGGGAGGCAAGGGTAGCCTCTAGCGCCTCGCGCTCTGCAGCCTCACGCTCCGCTTTTCCCGACCGAAAGGCATCAAAGGCTTTCACGGCATCCCAGGACTCAGCCGCTTCCCCGACGCGCAGGATCTCGACGGATTCAATCTTATCCCCCTGGGCGATGGCATCGACCACGTCCTGCCCCTCGATTACATGGCCAAAAACGGTATGCTTCTGATCCAGCCACGGGGTGGGGATATGTGTGATAAAGAACTGGCTGCCATTGGTGCCCGGTCCGGCATTGGCCATAGACAGCACCCCTGGGGCGTTGTGTTTGAGTTCAGGGTGAAACTCATCGTCGAATTTATAGCCGGGGTCCCCGGTACCTGTTCCTTGCGGACATCCCCCCTGAATCATAAAATCCGGGATTACTCGGTGAAAGGTCAGTCCGTCGTAGTACCGTTCCCCTTCCTTTTTGGCCTGATTGGTAAGGTTGCCCTCAGCCAGGGCTACAAAATTCCCTACCGTGCCGGGGGTTTTATCGTGAGTCAGTTTTAGGAGGATTTTCCCTTTATTCGTGCTGAAATTTGCGTAGATGCCGTTTTCCATGTTCCTTGTTTTGGCCGCAAAGGTAGGGAAAACCTAAGGATCATAAAGGCATAGACAAACCGAATTATTGCCGCCCCTGCAACCCTTTCGGGGAGGCAAATCCATAACGGTCCACCAAATAAACCAGGCCGGTCATCGCAGCGGCCCCGAGCTTTTCGCAGGCCTGAAAGGCGTGATCGAGGCCTTCCTGGTCGAGCCGGAACTCGAACGCCTGTTGGACGAGATCCCGGAAGACATTCTCAAGATCTGCTTCGACACCGGCCACCATTCCTATGCGGGCTTCG
>CAZEQO010000082.1:3770-12433 GCA_964514365.1 uncultured Robiginitalea sp.
CCCTTTCGGGGAGGCAAATCCATAACGGTCCACCAAATAAACCAAACCGGTCATGGCCGCGGCCCCGAGTTCCAGTTCGCGTTTATTGACTGCATCAAAGGTGTCAGTCTCAGCGTGGTGGTGCTCAAAATAGCGTTGGGAATCCGGACGCAATCCCGAGAGTACCAATCCCTGGTCCTTCAGGGGTCCGATATCGGCTCCGCTCCCACCCCGCGTAAACTGATGGACCAAATAGGGTTCAAAAAGCCCTTTCCAACCCAGGATGCGGTTGTAGTCCTCCAGGCTGCAATCAAATGAAAATCCCCTCGGGGTAAAGCCACCCGCATCACTTTCCAAAGCGAACAGGTGCTTTTCATTTTTCGTTTTTGCCTCTTCAGCGTATTTCTGACCGCCCCGAAGGCCATTCTCCTCATTCATAAACAACACCACCCGAATAGTTCGCTTCGGTCGATACCCCACCTTTTTCAAGAGGTGTAGCACCTCCATACTCTGCACACAGCCCGCTCCGTCATCGTGTGAGCCATCGCCTAAATCCCATGAATCCAAATGGCCGCCGACCACAATGACTTCCTCCGGAAATTCACTTCCCCGAATCTCCCCAATCACATTATAGGACTGTACATCTGGTAATTGCCGGCAGTTCTGCCGGAGGAAAAATTGAATCTTCGGGTTGAGTTTTAAGGTAGTACTCAATAAATCTGCCCCCTTGGTACTGATGGCCGCTGCGGGAATGCGTTCAGAAAGGGTGAGGTCCCCATAACTCATGGACCCTGTGTGGGGATGGTCATCCAGGCTTAGGTTCATAGAGCGTACTACTACCCCGACCGCCCCGTATTTTGCCGCTTCAGCCGCCCCGGAATACCTCTGGTCCACACAACCGGAATACGCCTGAAAAGTATTGATCAGGGTCGGATCCATCGGACGGTTATAAAAGACGATCTTACCTTCGATCTGACCCCTGCCCAGTTTGGGGAGGTCTTCAACTCCCTTTACCTCAATCACAGAAGCCTTTAAGCCCCCTGCCGGAGTAGCTATTGAACCTCCTAGAGCACAGACGGGAACGTTATTGGTCACCCCCGGTTCACTTTCAATATAGGCAAATTCCGGGGTTCCCCTCACCCACTTTGGCACCATTACAGGTTGTAGCCAGACCCTATCCAGGCCCAGGGCTTCCATCTCCTTTTTGGTATAGGTGACGGCCTGTTCCGCCTGTACAGAACCCGACAGCCGCCCACCGATTTGGTTGGAAAGGTAATTTAACCAGTCATAGGACTTGCCCTCGGTCAGGGCCGAGGTATAGAGTTCCCGAAACATCCTGGTATCTTCTTGCTGGGCGTTTCCGCAGAACGCTCCCCCTATCATCCATACAGCACACAGAAACCCGGTAATACACCATCTGCTCTGGGTAACCACTTTTATAATTTCTATATCTCTCATCTGATCAGCCCTGCTTTTTCAATTCTTTCCGATACTGTTCAATATGCTTTTTAATTTCCGGATCCAGCTCAGGCTCCCGTATATCGTCATACTGTTCCAATAATTCCAATAAAATACTCGCTACGATCAACCGCGCCCCTTCCTTGCAATCCGACGGAACGACAAACCATGGCGCATGATCTTTTGTGGTACGGCGGATCGCATCCTGATAACATCTCTGGTAGTCTGCCCAGTAAACCCGTTCATCCAGGTCCCCGGGTGAGAATTTCCAATTCTTCCTGGGAAGCCTCAGGCGCCGGAGCAGCCGCTGCCGCTGCTCTTCCTTGGAAATATGCAGAAAAAACTTGTATACGAGGGTTCCGGTTTCTGCAAGGGTTCTCTCAAAATCATTGATCTGGCGAAACCGTTTATCCCAGAAAGCCTCATCAATATCTTCCAATTTAAGGACGTGAGGGAGGTTCTCCCCAAGGATATATTCCGGGTGTACCCGGGTGATGAGGACATTCTCGTAATGGGTCCTGTTGAAAACACCAAACTTGCCTCGGGCGGGAAGTGCGATATAATGACGCCACAGATGGTCGTGCTTGCGTTCCAAATCCGTTGGCACTTTAAAACTATGCACCACTACGCCCCTTGCATTAAAGTCCTTAAAAACCTCCCGGATAAGGGAGTCCTTCCCTGCTGTATCCATACCCTGCAGGCAAACCAGTACGGCGTATTTTCCATGGGCGTACATCTTATCCTGAAAATCCCCTAGTTTGCGCCTGACCTTAAGGAGGCGCTTTTCCAATTTCTTATCGCTGAGTCCAAAATCTTCGTACGTGGAACGACCCGTTAGATCGCAATCCACATCGGCCTGATAATCTGAAGCTTCAATGTTTTTCATGGTTGAAAGATAAAACAAATTGGGGGTACTCTGCAATTGCCCCCGGAAATCAAACCCTTTATCGAACAGATAAAACCCCCTGACGTCATAGGCCGTTAAGGAAGGGTCTTAAGTCGAATAAATTCAAAAGGCTCACAGGGGTGCGGTATTTTTATCCCACCCAAATCATACCCCCGCCCTGGCGGTCGGAGTAAAACTTATGTTATGAAACTACTGCGCTACATTCTATGTATAGGTGCCTGGTTTATGCTAATATCGGCCACACCGGAGAAAGCATGCATCAACACCGAGGCCCTGATCGGATTTATCAGTGAGGAGACTACCGCCGCCCTGGAAGAAGCGGACATTCAGGTCATTCGTTACCATGCCTTTAAAGCTGTAAATGCCATAGAGCGATCGCGCACTCAGCTCGAGGATTGCGGATGTGATTATGCGCGTAAAAACCTGTTGGAAAGCCTTGAAAACCTGAAATTGGCAACTCAGGTTTCCACCCTGGAGGGCACCCGGATACCCCTGTCCCGAGCAATGGACTATATCCTGGCCGGACGTGATGCCCTGGAAGCGCATGAAAAATCACATACACGACCCTTCTGGCAGCGCCTGGTAGGTATTGACACCGAAGATACGGAACACACCCAGGCCACACGACTCCTGAAAGCCGATAAAGCCATTGAAGCGAAAATCGAAGAATCCCTGGTCACATACGAAAATTCCCTGAATGAAGTCGTTGAAGGCGTTCCCTGTGAAGAAGCCCTGGTCTTTGTAAGACGGGTATACGCACACTGCGAAAAGCAATTGGACCGGAAAGACCAGACCCCGGCTAAGCGCTTTTATAACCTGAGGACCAAGGAGATCGCTCAAAAAGCCCTGGATCAACTCAGCAGCTGTAGCAGATAAGGGGCTATTTATTGGCGAAAAGTGTTACATCCGCTGCGCTGCCCTCCTGCTCCCCCAGAATGATCAAACGCTCAACCACATTGCGGAGTTCACGGATGTTGCCCGTCCAGTCGTATTCCTGAAGCAGGCGAACGGCGTCTTTACTGAAAGATTTGACTCCCGTTCCCTGTTCCTCGCTAATTTTTGCTGAAAAGTGATTGATAAGCAGTGGGATATCTTCCCGTCTTTCATTCAGATCAGGAACCCGGATGAGAATAACGGCAAGCCGGTGGTATAAATCTTCCCGGAAGCGCCCTTCTTCGATTTCTTTTTGCAAATCCTTATTGGTTGCGGCTACCACACGTACATCTACTTTGATGTCTTTGTCCGAACCCACCCGGGAAATCTTATTCTCCTGCAAGGCTCGCAAGACTTTTGCCTGGGCCGAGAGACTCATATCCCCTATTTCATCCAGAAAGAGTGTGCCTTTATTGGCCGCTTCAAATTTTCCAGCCCGATCCTTTACAGCAGAAGTGAAAGCCCCTTTAACATGGCCAAAAAGTTCACTTTCTATAAGTTCTGATGGGATGGCCGCGCAGTTTACCTCTATAAACGGGGCGCCTGAGCGCGCGCTCTTTTCGTGAACCCAGTGCGCTACCAATTCCTTACCTGTGCCGTTAGAACCCGTTATAAGGACCCGGGCATCTGTTGGGGCGACTTTTTCAATGATCTCCTTGATGTTTTGGATTCCGGGGCTCTCCCCTATCATTTCAAAGCTCTTGCTGACTTTCTTTTTGAGTCGTTTGTTGGCTACCACCAGCTCTTTACGATCCAGGGCATTGCGTACGGTGGTAAGCAACCGGTTCAGGTCCGGAGGCTTCGAAATGTAGTCAAAAGCCCCAAGACGCATGGTTTGAACGGCCGTGTCCAGATCGCCGTGCCCGGAAATCATGATAAAGGGTATTTCAGGCTTCGCCTTACGAGCTTCCTGCAGCACCTCTACTCCATCCATTTTGGGCATCTTAATGTCACATAGTACCAGATCGTAATCGGATTGCCGGATTTTTTGCATTCCCGCTGCTCCATCCGGGGCTTCCTCGATCTGATACGCCTCGTTTTCCTCATTTAATATTTTGACCAGCACCCGGCGGATGGCGGCTTCGTCTTCAATAACTAAGATTTTTGACATAAGGATCTTTCAATTTTTAGGGGTATTCTCCCTTCGGATTAAATGGAGGTTCTGATAAACCTATGTTCCATATTTGTTCCAATTTCAAAATTAGTGTGTTTCGCCTGTCTAAACGAAAGAAACCTGAAGAAACCAACTACCCCAGCCTGTAGAGTGCCGGATTAAAGGCTTTAGAGGCCAAAAGTACGGTATCTCCAATGGAGAGCCCTTCAATTTCTGAAGCCCGCGAAACCACCTTAACAATCTGATTTTGTATCCGAACGTGAACGATAAAAAGGATATCAGCCGCTTCAATACGCATAACCTCCCCTGTAAATTTGAATTTCCCGCTAATTTGCCGGTCGGAAAACAAGGCATCGGCAGCGGTTTCCCCGGTTATCGTGCCGGCCTCCATATGCATGACCCGGTCCGAAAGTCGATAAATCTCCCCCAGATCATGGCTGATCAGGATTGTGGTGAGGCCGAACTCCCGGTGTACCCGGAGAATATCTTCCTGTAATTTAGCCCGAATTCCACTGTCCAGGGCGGACAGGGGTTCATCCAGCATGAGTATATCAGGCTTTTGGACCAGTGCCCGCGCCAGGGCAACCCGCTGTTTTTGTCCGCCGGAAAGGGTGGATGGCAAGCGTTTTTCCAGTCCCCTGAGGTCTACCATATCGATCAGGGTGTCCACAAGCTGACGATCTGCGCGCCTTCCGCTGCCGTATTCCAGATTTTGCTGAACGGTCATATTTGGAAAAAGGGCGTAATCCTGAAAAACAAAACCAATCCTCCGCTGTTGCGGTTTTAGGTTTATCCTTTGAGCGGCATCAAACCATACCGTATCTCCAACGCGAATACGACCGGAATCCGGTGTCAGCAACCCGGCGAGTATGCGAAGGGTGGAAGTCTTTCCCGCCCCGGATTTACCATAGAGGGTCACCAGGGCACCTTTCGGGATATCAAAATCCAGCCGGAGTTGGATTCCGCCTCCCGAAGCATTCAAATCTTTTTGAGCAGTACAGGAAATCATCTCCAGAAACGTTTTAAATATCCTCCATTGACCAGGTAGACCAGTAGTAAAATCAGAAAGGTAGCTATAAACAAAATGGCGGAATAGACGTTGGCAGCCCCGTAATTCAAGGCTTCTACTTCATCGTAAATAGCAATGGAAGCCACCCGGGTCCGGCCCGGGATATTTCCTCCGATCATCAACACAACCCCAAATTCACCAACTGTATGCGCAAAAGAGAGGACGATCCCGGTCAGCAGGGCCGGCCGGATATTGGGGAGTAAAATACGCCTCAGTGTTCTGAACCTGGAATTTCCCATCAGATAAGAGGCCTCCCTAAGCGACGGAGACAGGGAAGACAGGCCCGCCTGTATGGGATGGACCATAAAGGGTAAACTATAAAGGACGGAGGCCAGGACCAGACCCGGAAAGGAAAAGATAAGTTGGAGCCCGAACTGGGATTCGAGAAATCCCCCAAAAGCATTGCGCGGGCTAAAAGCGACCAAAAAATAAAATCCGAGAACGGTTGGAGGAAGCACCAAAGGCATGCTGACCAGTGTCTCTACAACAGGTTTGAAACGGGCCCGTGAATACGCCAGCCAATACGAGAGGGGAATAGCCAGTACCAGTAAGATGACCGTAGTCACCAGGGCGAGTTTAAAGGTCAGTAAGAGGGGTTCCCAACTCATTCTCCCGAGAGCATTACTTCAGTTGTTTTGACGCAGGCTATAACCTCTTTTCCGGGGATAAGGCCGAGAAGGGCTACAGATTCCGCGGGAATAACAGCCCCTATATCGCCGATCGGTGTTCGCAAGCCCACCCAGGTAAACAACGTGCCTGGCTCCAGCCTGTCCACCTCTGCGGGTATTTGATTCGGTTCACTGAGCTGCAGGGTCCCCGGCAGGCCCAGAACAACCTCCGTCTCTTTAAAAAGTACGGCGGCCTTACCTCCTATTTTAAGGTAAGGGGCCGTTTCAGGTGTTTCAATAACCACAGCCTGAATCTGGTGGTCCGCTTCGAGAATTGTAGTCACCAGGGAGATCTGCTGGCAGGTCCGGATTGCATCTATATGTCCTTGAAACCTATTCATTTGTTGTATACCCGTATTTTCTGAGTATCGCCCGGGCGGAGTCTGAAAATAAAAAATCCCGGAATAAAAGGGCGTCCTCCCCTTTGCCGTCTTTCCGTCGGATGACCACTACCCCCTGTTCGATAGGGTTGTATTGAAGCGAATCCAGGACTGCCCAGCGTCCGATACTTTCAAATTGTGGGGCCGAAACCACAGACATGGCCGTAAACCCTATTTCGGCGGAACCTGATCGGATAAACTGATTCACCTGCCCGATACTCTCCCCGAATACCAGCTTCTCCTGCAAGGCGCTATCGAGATTGTTGTACTGCAAAACTTCTAACGCGGCCTGGCCATAAGGAGCTGTTTTAGCGTTGGCTACTGCAATATAGCGGATTTCATCCCGTGCCAACACACTGAGGTCGGGATCAATGCCCTCCAATGTTGTCCACAGAACCAATTTACCAAAGGCATATACCCGTGGAGGGCCGAGTGTCAAGCCTTCCGTATAGAGTTTGTCGGGATATTTCACATCCGCAGAAACCAGGATGTCATAAGGAGCACCTTCCGAGATCTGGGCCGTCAGTTTCCCGGAAGAACCGCTCACCATGCCGCAGGAAATACCTGTTTGAGCCTCAAAAGCTTCTGAAATCTCCTCCAGGGCAAATTGCATATTGGAAGCTCCGGCGATGGTCAGCGTGCGCTTTATATCCTCGTTACCACAGGAATAAAGCCACAGTGTACAATATAAACACAATAGCAGGAGTCCGTATACCTCTTTACCTGATCGCATCCTCCTTTATATTTTTCGTACCGGTATCCACAATTCTTCTTGTGAATTTGGATCTTCCCCCTTATACCCCGCCCCCATAATGGCGAAATGCGGCCTTGGGTCAAGTACAAACCCCGACCCGGGGATCCAGTCTGCAAAAATGTACTGGTACAGGCGGTGCACCTGGCTGGCAGGGCCCTCGTAGCTAAAGACGGCGTACAGCCCGCTGACAATATGTAGTTCCTCCAAACCCGAAACCCGGGGGGAAATGTCTTTTTCCACGGCCACAGCCGCCCATTTTTCAAAGGTTTTGCCGGGGTCATAGGTGTTGAAATACGAATCCGGGTAAATCTCCACAGAATACCATTCAGTCCCACGCTTATTTCCAATAGCCTTTGCAACCTGCATAAACCTGCCCCACAAATCCTTAGTGGTGTTCTCCTCTATACTCATTCGCGTTCGAAATCCCAGTAGGAGGAGCTCCCTTGATTTTTCAATTCTAGGGGGATGGAATTGCTTCGATTTCATTCGGGTTTCCCTGTTTGTAAATCGGAATCCGCACCCGCCCCGCCCGGAAGGGGTTGTTGAAAAAAATGCACATCCCGCTGAGGGAAAGGGATCCGTACGCCGTGTTCGCGGAACAGCGCATCTATACGATAGCGGATCCGGCTTTTCAACCGCAATTCCGTAAATGCGTCATCGATAAAAAAATGAACTGAAAACATAAGTGCAGAATCCCCAAAATCATCGAACATCACAAAGGCTTCCCGCTGTTTAAGCACGCCTTCTTCCTCCCTCACAGCCTCGAGCAGCAATCGGGTAACGAGTTCCACATCACTGCCATAGGCCACTCCGACACGCACAGCCTCTCTTGTCACGCGATGGTTTTGGGTATAATTAAACACCGTTTCCATCATAAACTTGTGATTGGGAATCACCATGACCTTCTCATCCCTGGTTTGGGCCAGGGTAGTTCTGAGCCTGATTTCCAGTATTTTCCCAATGCGATCATCGACCTCTACTATATCCCCGACACTTAGGGACTTATCGACCACGATCAGGATCCCGCCGATGCTGTACCACAGCCGGCGTTGTTTTCTCGAGTCAGACATCAGTCCTCCAGTCGGCCGACTCTCCGGTCGAGCCGGTAGACATAGGCAAAAAGGCCGATCCAGATGATCATGGTCACCACCATGATTCCCATAAGGTCAGACATCTAGAGTACCTCCTGCCGCCGCCGGTGCCGGATCATCTCGATCCGGCTACCAATAGTATATAACCAAATATACAAACACGTAAATCCCAATAAAGATGCCAATAATACGAGAGCGTGGGCCGAGTCGAGCCGGTTGTTCGGGTCGGCATTGGTCACCACGTCGGGGTGAAGGTCCTCGTGCTGGAAGGCGAACCAACGGCCGGTGCGCGCCATGCCGGTCTGGATCT
>CAZEQO010000083.1:0-7955 GCA_964514365.1 uncultured Robiginitalea sp.
TTTTCAGTTGGGCAATTTTTTAGGTTTTAACCCAAAAAAAGGATGCAGCCATTTAAAAGGTAAAATAACCCCCTGGTAAAGCAGGAGACTCCCCCCGAAGGTGCCTGCGGAAAGCAAGAGCGCCTTAACCCAAAAGCCCCAGTCCAGGTCCATGATAAAATATGCGATGATAAGGGTGAGGGTTTGGTGCAGGATGTAAAAGGGGTAGACGGCCCGGTTGCAGTATTGCAGTACACGTCCGGGTCGGTTGAGGTACGTCGCGGCATAACCAAAAAGCACAAAAATCCAGGTCCAAAGATTGAGCACTTTTACCCCGGCCTCTGTAAAATGCCTCAGGTATCCGTCTTCAAACTGCCAAAGGAGTAGCAGGATGCAAAAACTGCCGATACCCAGAAAGAGGTTCCGCCTGCGATATTTTGTAACATTTTCCCAAAACGGTGCTCCGCTTGAGATGAGCAGGAAGCCGAAGAAAAACAGGGTCCCGAAATTAATCAGGGCAAACCAATCCCCGACAAGGGCATGTGTGACATTGAAGTTGGGTTCCAGTAGGGCTTCCCAGAGATAAAGGGGAAATAGAAAAATGAGCCATCCCCAGGGGGTCTTCAACCTGTTTCCCACCCATTTGACCAGAGGACCGGGACGATCCTTGATCTTCCGGAACGGCCAGGCTAAAACCAGGGAAAAAACCAGTAAATAGGGAAGAAACCAAAGGTGGTGCCAGCTCAAATTCCCCTCTGGGTAAATACCGTTAAAAGCCTTTGAAGGAAAGTACTCCCAATACCCTCCCTGGATGTCGCCCTGGGCGAGTCGTTCGAGGTATACCTGGGGCGGAACGATCAGGAGCATTCCAAAAATCAGGGGGATCCCAAGCCTGCGGATACGTTCCCAGCCGTATTGCCCCGGCGTACGGAAGGAATAGGCGTAAAAGGTTCCCATTCCCGAAATCACAAATAGAATGGGCAGACGCCATTGGTTTAAAAAAAGCATGGGCCAGCGCAGTTCCGGATAGATGACATTGTTTTTCAGATGCCATCCCCACGGGACGAAGAACATACCGACATGGTAGAAAATCAAAAGGGCAAATACCCCGACACGGAGCCAATCCAGATCATACCTTCTTACGTTTTCCATTGTACCGGGTTTTGCACCAAAAATCTAAAGTTTTCCTGGTTTACGGTGCGATTATTGGGTCCTAGCCGTATGGATTTGCAATTCCGTACGCCTCAGGCAGGATCCCTTCCGGATTTCAAGTATGCAGAAGGGGACATCCCGGTCTGTTTTTTAAAGGCCTGGTAGAATGATGATTTGGAACGAAAACCGACGCTTTGGCCCACTCCTTCTATAGTCCAGTTTTGGTAAGCATCTGACCTTAAACGCTCAATGGCAAGACGAATGCGGTAGCCATTCACAAAGTCGTTGAAATTCCCATCGGTGTCCTGGTTGATCAGGCGTGAAACTGTATTGGGGTGCGTCCCGAGGGCTTCACCCAGCTTTTTGAGGGAAGGGTTGTCGGAACAAAAAAAGGATTCCTGTGCGACAAATTCCCGCACGTCTTCCAGGCGGAGTGTCAGCTTGCCTTTGGAGGACGTTTCATATTTATCTATCAACCAGGCATGCTCGAAAAAACGGGATTCCGAAAGAAAGGCAATTGCAGATACCAGAACTATGGCTGAGATAAAAAGATTGATAAAGTGATCTCCCCCGTCGTCCTCGTAATTGATATAGACATAAAACAAAATGCTTAGAGTAGCCACAAATGCTATCAGCACGAACATCACAAAACGATGTTTTGAAAAACGAACATCCCCGGCAGGATTTCCGAAGGAGTCCCGGCGGGTATACCAGAGCCGGATGGAAAGCAGGCCGTAAAAGGCAAAACCCAATAAAAGCAACCACCGCTGTAAATCTTTGATGCGCTGGTAGGCATACTCCGTTCCCTCAGGGACACTGGCAAATGGAAGGTCCGAAAAATAAGCATCCTTATAGGCGTTGTATTTTACAGATAAGGGCTCCAGGTAATAACCTGTTTGCGAAAGGGCATAGAGTATGGCAGGAAGGAAATGTAATACAATTATCCAGGAAGGCAACGGCCTGCGCAGGATCAGGAAGCGGATGCTGAGGTAAAGCAAAGGAGCCAGCAGGAGGGTGAGGGGTTCGGTTGAATCATTCCAGTGCAGGGTATACTTCATCCACCCGGTATAACACAGAAAGGTATCCAGAATGAGTAAGGCCAGGCAGAGCATCAGGACGCCATAGTATTGGAGCGCACGATTGCGCCCCGGTGTGCGCACCCAAATGAGTATTGCAAAAATAAAACCCACCACGGCCCCGGTGAACGTCATATAAGATATGAGGTTGTGCCTTATGGGGATTTGCGCTATGAGTTCGTCCAGTGAGGTCATTACAGCTTAGTTGTTCCTGTAATCCGAGAGCTTTTGAGGCCCTTCCAGGACCAGCCGTACTACCCGGAGGTTCCCTTCGTCTGAAGTGGAAATAAGCCATTTGATCAGCAGGATCTGTCCGTTTTCGATTTCGATACCTGTAATACTTCTGGGGTGTACACAACTGCCATCGTTGAATAAAGGGATTTCCCCGGGTTCGGGAAACCTTGGCCTGTGGGTATGTCCTACCATAGTCAGGGTCAGGTTCCGGCGGAGGATCCATTTCTTCAGGCGTTTTTCAATGCGAATGAGTTCTTTATAGTTTTTAGCCGGGGATGTGGGGTCTGCTATTCCCCAAACCTGCAAAGGCTTCCATAGGATACGCACCATAAACCGACTCCATCTCCAGAAGGTATAGTTCCACCAATCGGCCTGATGTCCGTGGCACAGGAATATTTCCTGACCCGTTTCCTCGTGTTCCAGGATCAGGCCTTCGTGATAGGTCAGGCCGTCAAAAAGTGCTTTTTCCCTTCCGTCTATGGGCTCAAAATAGGTGTAGAGATTTTTTTGGACCACTTTTGGATCCTTGTAGACCATGTCGTGATTTCCCCAAATCAGGTGCAGTCGGTTGTCTATATAAAACAATTTCAGGAGTTGATAGACGTTTTTATGCGCCTCGAAAATGGATTCGAACTGAATATTCTCCCATAGTTCATCCCCGTCCCCGAGTTCGATATAGTGAAAACCCTTGTTAAAATATTGTTTTAGGGCGTGGAAGTAGATGTTCCGGTTATTCGCGAATTCGTCTGCAAAACTGTTATCCCCCCGGTGGCAATCGCTGAAAAAGATGAATTTAGAATCGTCATTAAACGGGATTCTCTTTGCATTGGCGTAGGCCCGGTCCAGACGTTTGGCAGATCCCATAAGCGATCGGAAAGGAGTTTATAGTTCTATATCCGGGGTCGGTAATCCCGCAGCAGGGAAGTAGCGCGCTTTCCCCACAACCCTATGGAAGATATTTACGTCCCCTCCCGTAAATATAGCTAAAAAGGGACGATCCGGTGGGGTATTACTTCTACCGGCTTTAGGCCATTGCCTCAAGGGCGTTGGCGTTTCAACTACCGAATTGAAGAAGTGTGATTCTATGGGAGGCGGCCCGGAGATTTATAAGGCAGCGGAACCAAATACAGGTTGCCTCCGGATTGGAAAACGCGTTCATCAGCCAGATAAAGACTTTGGTTATCGATAAAACAGATCGCTTCCAGTTGCGTCCTGGCCCCGAGGTCTATGGTATGGGTCGGACCTTTTCCAAATCCTTCTTCCCCGAAGTTCTCAAAGACCCACAGGGTTCCGTACCCCAGCATTACCAATCGGTTGCCATCCGGGGAGAGGGCTGCATCTGTGACGCTGCACCTGCTTCGGTCCTCACAGGTTTGAAATTGCATTTCTTTCCGGGCGGTGTAGGTTCCCGTGGAATCGGGGATGCTGTATACGTGGGCGGTCCCGTCAAAGGGATCAGAACGGTTCTTGGTGATGATATACAGCCGGGACCTGAAATGGAATAACGCCTCTGCATCGAATCTTCTATTATCAAAAGCAGGGGGAAAGGCCTCCTGGTCCGGATAACGAAAAGCAATGGTCCTGGCAGGAATCTCATCCCCTTTTTCGAGTAATGGGTTTGGAAGCTTATGAATAACCAGGTTTTTTCGCCTATTCCCGTTGTTCCCGAAATCCCCGATATAGAGATTTCCCAGCTTGTCACTTGTGAGGGCTTCCCAGTCTTTATTCGCAGCATTGGAAACCTCAAATTCCTTTTGAATGCTACCCTTAAGATCCAGCCCGTACAGGATATCTTTGTTACCACCGTCTTCGATTATCCAGAGGGTTTTGCCATCCAAAGTGGTCATTCCGGAGCATTCATTAATCCGTTTGGGCAATTTCGCCTCCGCCTTCAGGGAGTCCTGGGGTCGGCATCCTGCTAAAATCAGTACACTGAGTAGTCCGTATAGTAATTGCATCGAGCTAAACTATGAATGTTCAAAATTACGTTTAACACCTGCCAAAATGAAATCGGGAGTAAAAATTACGGTCCGGATCGCCCAAATCCCTTTTACGATTATTTAATGAGGCCCGAATAACTACAAGGACTCGTTACTTTGGGAATAATCCGATATATTTAGGCGCCAAACGAACCAAACCAAACCGTTATGATTGGAATTCTGTCTTTTGTCGGATTTACAGCCATGGTAGGAATTATTTCCTACTTCGCCACCAGGTCAACGAACGAAAAAACGTCAGACGGGTATTTCCTGGGTGGGCGTAGCCTGACAGCCGGGGTAATTGCGGGTTCCCTATTACTTACCAATCTCTCTACCGAACAAATTGTAGGACTTAATGGAAGTGCCTACCGGGATGGATTATCAGTAATGGCATGGGAGACTTTGGCAGCGATTACCATGGTAATTACAGCCCTCTTTTTATTGCCCAGGTATCTCAAAGGCGGTCTTACTACGGTGCCTCAATTCCTGGCCAAACGCTTCGACATTACAACAAAGACCATAACCTCAGCCCTTTTTTTAACAGGTTATGTTGTGGTCCTTTTGCCGGTGATCCTCTACTCGGGTTCTGTGGCCATCAGCGGTATGTTTGACTTTCCCACATTGCTGGGGGTCTCGGAATCTGCCGCCATTACCCTTTGTATCTGGGGAATTGGGATTATCGGATCTATCTACGCCGTTTTTGGCGGGTTAAAAGCCGTAGCTGTATCGGATAGCATCAATGCAGTCGGCCTGTTGATCGGGGGGTTTTTAATTCCTTTGTTCGGCCTTATGGCCATTGGGGACGGGAGTGCCATCAACGGTCTTGAAACCCTTATGGCCGCCCATCCGGAACGTTTTGATTCTACGGGTGAATCCTGGCAGGAAGTCCCGTTTATTACCATCTTCACCGGGATGATGTTGGTGCAGCTTTTTTATTGGGGGACCAACCAGCAGATTATCCAGCGTGCCCTGGGTGCCAAAAACCTGCAGGAAGGCCAGAAGGGGCTTCTCCTGGCGGCTTTCGTAAAAATTCTCGGCCCCATTATACTCGTTCTCCCGGGGATGATCGCCTATCACTATTTTGACGGTGGACTGTCTTCCAGTAATCTGGCGTATCCGGAACTGGTACGGGCGGTATTGCCCAAGTACCTGGTAGGCTTTTTCGCAGCTGTGCTCTTTGGGGCTATCCTGAGTTCCTTTAACAGTGTGCTGAACAGTTCGGTGACTCTTTTCGGTATCGACATCTACAAACAACATATCAACCCTGAGGCTTCCGAACGCACTGTGGTGAAATACGGTAAAATATTTGGTGTTTTCCTGGCGCTTGCAGCCATGTTTGTGGCTCCTGTAATTGAAAACGCGGGAAGTATTTTTCAATATCTCCAGGAAGTGAATGGTATTTACAGCATTCCCATCCTCACGATTATCGTGGTGGGGTACCTCACCAAACGAGTTCCTGCTATCGCAGCTAAAATCGCTATTTTCCTGGGCTCCGGCCTCTATATACTGAGTCAGTTTGTCATTGGGCCAGGCCGGGTGGATGCCGCCATGGCTACAGCTGCCGAAAGTGGAATCACCGATGAGGTCGCCCTCAGGCAGATTCAGGCGGATGCCTACCCACATTACCTCCATATCATGGCCATACTCTTTCTCCTCAATGTCATTCTGATGCTTGTTATCGGGAAAATCTGGCCTAAAGCAGTTCCCTTTAAGCTAGAGTACACCAACCAGGTTGAGATCACCCCATATAAGTACGTCAAGCAGGTGGGTGTTGGGATTGTAGCTATTGTCGTCCTGATCTATATCTATTTTGCCCAGTAGCCGGTTCCCAGTAGGCAGTTGCCAGTAGGCAGTTTGCAGTAGGCAGTAGACCAGTGGAAATGGGGGCGATGCCGCTCCCTGTATGGTCGTAATCCCAGTGTCCGATATGGGCTATAACCTTTAAATATACCGATTGATAAGGTTTTCCAGCATCTCCTGTTTGCCGCTTTTCAGGGGAATTTCCCCTTGTTCCAGGGCAATCGTATAGAGGTCCTGAAGGGTTAATTTCCCTTGTTCAAAGGCCGCTCCCTGACCGGATTCGAAGGATTGATAGCGCTGCCGGCGCACCTGTCGGTAGGTGGAATCCCGCAAAATACGGTCGGCGATAAGCAGGGACCTGGCAAAGGTATCGGCGCCCCCGATATGCGCCAGAAAGAGGTCTTCCGGGTCGGTGGAATTCCGGCGGAGTTTCGCATCGAAATTAATCCCGCCCCCCTGCAAGCCCCCGGCTTCTATAAGGGTCAGCATCATCTGGGTCACCTCATTGAGGTTGTTGGGAAACTGGTCGGTGTCCCACCCGTTTTGGTAGTCGCCCCGGTTCGCATCAATACTCCCCAGCATCCCCCGGGCTGCCGCGATTTCCATTTCATGTTGCATACTGTGGCCGGCCAGGGTGGCGTGATTCACTTCCAGGTTGAGTTTGAAATCGTCTTGCAGGCCGTATTGATGCAGGAAACCGATAACTGTGGCTGCATCGTAGTCGTATTGATGTTTCATAGGCTCCATGGGTTTGGGTTCAATAAAGAAAGTACCCTTAAAACCCTGGCTACGTGCGTAATCCCTGGCCATGCCGAGGAAACGACCCATATGATCCAACTCTTTCCCAACCTGGGTATTGAGCAATGACATATAACCTTCCCGACCTCCCCAGAAGACATAGTTTTCACCCCCGAGTGCAATTGTGGCGTCCATGGCCCCTTTGATCTGGGCCCCGGCCCGGGCCAGAACCCTGAAGTCGGGATTTGTAGATGCCCCGTTCATGTAACGTGGATGGCTGAAACAATTCGCGGTACCCCAGAGTAGCCTGACCCCAGAGGCCTCCATTTTTTCTTTCAGGTACGTAACGATCCCTTCAAGCCGTTTTTCCGATTCCACAAGCGAAGGGGCTTCGGCGACAAGGTCAAAATCGTGAAAACAGTAATATTCAAACCCAAGTTTGGTGATAAACTCAAAAGCGGCGTCCGCTTTCTGCCGGGCGGCAGTCAGGGGGTCCTCTGAAACATCCCAGGGATGCATCAGGGTGCCGGGCCCGAACGGATCTGCCCCGGTGCCGCAGAAGCTATGCCAGTAAGCTACCGCAAACTTAAAATGGGCTTTCATCGGTATACCGTTGACGGTGCGCTCCGGGTCGTAATATTTATAGGCGAGGGGATTGTCCGATTCCTTTCCTTCATAGGGGATTTTTCCAATTCCCTTAAAATACTCTGTGTCTCCAATTAGTGGCATATTTCTTATCTTTTCTGAAGTTCATCCTTCCATCTTAAATAGGCTATTCTGTAGTCCCCTACTTCCTTCACAGGCAGTACTGTGGCCAGATAATCCCTTCCGGCCGTACGTTCTATATATTCCTCAAGCCCAAGCTGCTCGACCATACAGGCCCTCGCAGCCCCGACTGCACCGGTGACTTCAAATAGCTCAATGGTCGTCTGGCCAAGGGCTGCCAGGGTGGTGGTAAAGATATTTGATCTGTGTTCATCCCCTATCCCCAGTTTGA
>CAZEQO010000083.1:7965-9831 GCA_964514365.1 uncultured Robiginitalea sp.
GTGGTGGTAAAGATATCCGATTGAAAGAGGTTGTCATTGCCGGCGCGAATGGTTTTGAAGGGCAGCCCGCCCCTTTCCATGAGTTCCATTCCGTATCGGAAAGCAAAGGCAATACCTTCTAAAGCAGCACGACATAAATGTCCTTTGTGGTGACGGTTAAATTCAAGGTGGGAAAAAGACGCCCCTATGGATTTGTTATCGAGCATTCGTTCGGCCCCATTCCCAAAAGGAAAACACATCAGGCCGTCTGAACCCACCGGAACCGCCTCGGCCAGGGTATTCATCTCATCGTACCCCGACACATCCAGTTGATCTTTTAACCAGCGGTATAAGCTACCCGCACCGTTGATGCACAGCAATTGTCCGATACGAAGGCGTTCCGGGGTATGGTTCACGTGCAAAAAATGGTTAAAACGCCTGAGTTCTGTAACCTCCGGGGAATCTGTGATTCCATAGAGCACCCCGGAGGTGCCTCCTGTAGCCGCTACGGTTCCGGGTTCCAGCACATTCAGTGTAAAGGCATTGTTGGGTTGGTCTCCTGCCCGGTAGAGGATGGGAGTCCCTTCGCTGAGGCCGGTGTCCCGCGCACCCGATGTACTCACTTTTGACTGATAACCAAAGGTGGGGACGATTTCCGGCACCAGGGAGTCCGGCATGTCCCAATGCCGGAGCAACCAATAGGCGGGTTGTCCTTTTTGAAAGTCCCACAGAATCCCTTCTGAAAGTCCGCTTGCCGTGGTTTGGGACTGTCCGCTAAGGCGGTAGGCAATATAATCTCCGGGTAAAAGGAAAATTTCGGTTTTATTAAAAGCCTCGGGTTCCTCCTGCTGTACCCAGCGCAGCTTTGAGGCTGTAAAATTTCCCGGCTCATTTAACAAGTGTTCCTGGCATTGGGGTTCTCCCAATTCTTCAAGGGTTTGCGCGCCTATGGAAACGGCCCGGCTGTCGCACCAGATAATCGCCGGCCGTACGCACTGGCCTGTACCATCTAAAGTGACCAGTCCGTGCATTTGATATGCGATGCCTATCCCGGAAATAGCCTCAGGGGCTACCTTTGTTTTGGAGAGTATTTCCCGGGTACCCTCGCAAATACACTTCCACCAAAGTTCCGGGTCTTGCTCCGCCCAGCCGGGATGGGGGGCATCTATTCCAAGTTCTTCTGCCGGGGTTTTAACCACGGTGAGGGTTTCCCCGGTCTCAGAATCGACCAGGGCTGTTTTCAAAGAAGAACTCCCCAGGTCGTAGCCGATAAAATACATAGTAATGGTGGGGTTTGAGGCGCAGTGCCTGGTCTCCTAAGATAAAAAAACTAAAGTATTTTCCGGTTGCAAACTTCGGGATTACTCGGCTTCCTCCCTGAGCGGCAAATATACTTCAGCTTTCCATCTCAGGGCATCACCGCCCATGTTAGGGTTGTTAAAGAAGACCTCTACCGGGGTTTCTTCTACTTCCAGCCCCTTGCTTTCTGCATAGTCCAAAAGCGCATACCACGCCCGGTCCGAAGTGATGTAGTTTCCATTGTAGGTGGCTTTCAGTGCCTTTTTTGGAAAAATGCGATTGTATTTGATGTTCGGATGTTGGGGCAATTGGTCGGAACGGATGATAGGGAAACAAAACCGATATTCCAGGCTGTCGGTTTTCCGGTCCCAATGATCGACGAGGATCATGGGCGGGCCATTCAAGGTAACGTTACTTTGGATCAGAACATCGCTAAGCATCATATAGGTGTCCATCATGCCCCCTGCCTTTCCGTGCTGGTCCGTTTTAAGGTCCACATAGGCGTAAAACGTGCTGGGCATTTCGGCCTCTCCATCGATATGCACTTTAAAAAGGTCGATATGATCCTTAAGGTCATTGACGAAATCC
>CAZEQO010000083.1:9841-12264 GCA_964514365.1 uncultured Robiginitalea sp.
TTAAACAGAAAAGGGAGCTGCGGCTCCCTTTTATTTTTGTTAATTTTCAGGCGACATCCTGATCACTTTTCCCGGGTTGTTGAGCACTACGTAAATCGCCCCGTCAGGACCGGTTGAAACATCGCGCACGCGCCCGGCGCCTTTCAAAATAACTTCCTGGTGCATTACCCTGTCATCTTCAACATTGAGCAGTCTTACTTCTTCGTATTTCAAAGCTCCAACAAGGAGTTTATTTTTCCAGCTGTGATCCTGGTCTTTGATCCGTACGGTTACTTTTGAGGAATTCACGGTCAGGGGGGTTATCTCCCAATTGTAAAGATGAACAGAATCACCGGCCTGCACGTGTTGCTCCAGGTGGTAGAGGTCTTCCTGCACCACCGGGCTTCCCGGGACTCCTGCGGTTTTGTTCCAAAGCTTTATGGACTGGTTGATCGTGCCTGGAAAAGTCCCGGCCTCAAAGCGTATGACATAATCATAGGGATAAATAATGAAATACCCCACAAAGGCGATGAGCAGGACGATCAGAATACCAAAAACAGTTTTTTTCATGAATGGTCTTTAAAAACAGGATTATTCTGAAATCAATTAATCGTTATCCGTTTCGGGAAGGGTGGCTACTTCTTTTTTGTCTTCCGTCATCTGCAGGTGGTTTACGACAAAATTTCCGAGGTCCCGCCCCTGTTTAACACCCACTTCCACGGCTTTGCGATAGTGTATGCCCCCGTACATCCGGCTGATGGCCGCTTCATCCGCAGCAGCCCGGAAGGAAGGAAAACTGCGAACCGGCAGGCCGTATTTCAGCTCTGTATCATCGTCAAAAGCAAAGGAGGGCCCGAAGATATCTGTAAGGGCTATGGAAGCTGCCCCGGATACCACGCTGTGCCCGCTGGTATATTCAGGAAAAGGAGGGGTCTGCAAAACGGGCTTCCAGCTGTCGTCTATGTATTCATTGATCAGGGTTTCGGGCCGAATTAAATTACTGCGGTATTTTTCATCCCAACAACTGATAAAAGCATCAGCCATTGCGATAGCTGTTTTCGTATAGGCATATGCCGTTTTTTCGAAATCACTGTCGGTGTCCCGGCAAGCTATTTTCGTAATCCCCATCCAGTGGGCACCAGGGCTGATTTTTTTAGTGGCGAACATCAGGTGCCCCCGTGTTACGGATACATAGGGATTGCAATCCCAGAACTGGGCAATAGCTACCTCTTCCGATTCATCCCCCTTCTCGGTGATTTCATTGCTGATATCGTATACTTCCCGAACTTCCTCGTAAAAGGCGGACCCTTCTTCCATGGTGAATGGAGGGGGGGGTGTGGGTTTAAACTGGGCGGCAGAATCAATAACAAAGGGCCTGATTTTATTCCAATGCGGCTCAATACCTTCCATATATGAGGGTGGGGTAGGTTGCCAGCGGGAAGGATCGTCTGTATCTACCGTAAATTTAGACATGGTCCGCGTCTGGGCGTAATTGTCTTCATTCATCCAGGCCGTAATAAATTCAGCGACCTCCAGGCCATAGGTTCGTGCAGCTTCAAATTCCGTGGGATTTCGTTTTTCCCAAACGTTGTACAGACTGTCCCTGAAAGCAGTAACCTTATCTTCGGAGAAAATCAACCTTCTTCCCATATCCATATGGGCGATAAGGGCAGCCAACCTGTAATTCACAGGGGAATCGGCCTTTGGTTCGGGAATAGCGGACAGGCCGGATATTTGTCCCTGAAGGGATCGGTATGAATCCGAATGCAGGGCCATAATTTCATAGGCGGCAATGCTTGGATAGGCATAGACGCGACTCGCCACAGGAGGGCTGAAAATATCGTGGACCATTACATCGGTCAGTTTGTCCGTCGAGGCATGCAGCTCTTCAGCCGTGATTTCGATAGGCTCTGAAGGGGAGCTACAGCCCCACAAAAGGGCTATCAATGCTAAGGGCGAAACAAAACGTAGATTCATCATTTTAAGTTGTTTTTCATTAGTTGGTACACTTCTGCGGCGTCCCCATTGTAGACCGCTAACAGAAAAGGTTCATCGTTCAGCTCGATGACCGACAGGTGCCGGATGGATTTATTCATAAAATCCAAGCCAATCCGATTTCCCGGGAGAATATCGGATTCCCCCAGGATCAGGGCCCCGGGAAAGGCATCCAACCTGCCCTGATAGGGCTTGACTCCAAAGTAATTACCTGCAGCCAGCACTTCCGTTTTTCCATCCCCTGTAAAATCGTAGGGCAGGAATGTCAGTACAGGGGCCACCTGCAAAGTATTGGGAAAGGGATAATATTTAAAATCCCCCTCCTCATTTTTAAGATACCCGGACCTTAACTCGGTTGCTTCATACAACCGGGCCGCCTGCAGGGCTTCGGGCCCAAAGATATCTTCTATCGGTTTGCCTGCAAAGCTCTTGTAGTTCGGATATTTTTT
>CAZEQO010000084.1:0-11752 GCA_964514365.1 uncultured Robiginitalea sp.
CTGCGCAAAAGGGGTGATGCACTTGTTGTTGGACCTGCCTTCCGTGGACCGGGAGGAAGATGGCGGCAGGCTTGCTGCCCATAAGGCATTTTGGGGGCTGCCTGAGGATCCAAGGCCCCGGGCGACAATTACCGAATTGATTTATGCCCCCCCGGAGGTCGCGGACGGGACGTATCTTTTAAACATACAACTGGCCGCTTTCGAGAACGATGCGAGCCCGAGCCGCCCCATCCTCTTCCCTATGGAGGTTGTGACAGGTCGGGAGGAAGATTGATGAATACCGGTTAGGGTCTTCCGGAAAAGCAGGACCTTTGGAATAAACACTGAACACGCAATGGCTGAATTGGCACTGGGACTTATTATTGGCGCACTGCTCATGTACTGGGGTTACTCTTTATTAAACCAGAAAAAGCAAAAAGAACTTACCACCCAACAGTCGAGTATTTTGCTCGAGAAGGTGCGATCTGTATGTAAACTGGTTTCTGTGGAAGGAGATTTTGCTGAAATCTACAGGTATGAGAATCGCAAAGGCCATTTTATGAACCTCTTTGGCAGCAAAAAAAAGGCGCTGATTGTCATTAACGCCAAAGCTCACATTGGGTACGATTTTAAAAAGTTAAAGGTGACTGCAGACCCGGAGCATAAAACGATTATCCTGGGTAATTTTCCACCTCCCGAAATCCTGTCCATAGAACCTGAACTGGAATTTTACGACATCCGAAATGACTTATTCAATGCCTTTACACCGGATGATATGACCAGTATGAACAAAGAAGCAAAGGCACGTATCCGGGAGAAAATTCCCGAAAGCGGGCTCATGGAAACTGCTAATCACGAAATGCTTGAAGCCGTATTGCTGATGGAAAAAATCGTGGAAACCCTGGGGTGGAAACTCGATTACGAAGCCCTGAAACTGGATGGCCCTGTAGAGGTGCTCTTGAATTCCGCCCTTAAGGAAGCTGCCCCAAAGGCTACAGAATAATATAAATAATACGTATTGATGAAATTTTTGATTACAATGCTGATGCTTTTCAGCCTGACTGCTGAGACTGTTTACGCCCAGGCCTCCAAAGACCCTCGGGGATTTGACCCGGCCTTTACCCACGTTGTATACTTTTGGTTGAACAACCCGGATAATCCCCGGGAACGCGAATATTTCGAAACCAATCTTCGAACTCTTTTGAAAGATTCGAAATACACCCAGACCAATTTTTTGGGTACCCCGCCAAAAGCTAGCCGGGAGGTGGTGGACGACTCCTTTACCTATGCGATGATCGTCACCTTTGAGTCGGCAGAGGCGCAGCAGGCCTATCAGACCGAACCCGCCCACCTCTCGTTTATTGAGAAGACCTCACATTTGTTAAAACGCTTTCAGGTCTACGATGCCCAGGGCCTGAATCCCTGAAATGAAAAGAATACCACCTTGCATATAGAAGCTTTCAGAGAATATTGCATCGCAAAAAAGGGGGTTACCGAGGGTTTTCCCTTTGGCGCAGATGTCCTTGTGTTTAAGGTGATGAACAAAATGTTTGCCCTTACGGCCCTGGATCGGCTGCCGCCACAGGTCAACTTAAAATGCGATCCCGAGCGTGCCATAGCACTTCGTGAGGCCTATGACGGGTACATAATTCCCGGATATCACATGAGCAAGGACAACTGGAACACGATATACTTACAGCAGGTCCCGGAACAACTGATCCGGGAACTCATCGACCATTCCTATACCCTTATCGTGGACGGATTGCCCAAAAAAACCAGGCAGGCCCTGGAGGATTTAGAATGAGACAACCCACTGAGCTTTACCAGAAAAAGACGGTTGCCTACACCGAGGCAGCCCGGCAACAAAAAAAGCGGTTACGGCTCTCTTCAGGGATCCGTCTGCTGGTCTTTGGGGCCATGGGGCTTTTTATTTACCTCGCCCTGAACGGAGAAATGCTCTACGGGATGGGGGCAGTGGTCTTTTTGGGACTATTTGCATACCTGGTTTCCCGCCATCAGGATTTGAAATACGAAGCGGCCCGCCTGAAGGAACTCATCACAGTGAATCAGATCGAAACGGAGGTCTTAAAAGGGTCATATAGCACCCTGGAGGATGGGTCGGGGTTTCTGGAACCCGGACACCCCTATCAAGACGACCTGGATTTGTTGGGTCCGGATTCTTTTTACCAATACCTGAATCGAACCGGTCTGCCTGCAGGAGGTGCGCTCCTGGCCCGATGGTTGTCTTCCAATGATTTTAGGGGTATTGCGAGCAAACAGGAAGCGATTCGGGAATTGGCACCAGGGGTGGATTGGCGGCAAAACTACACGGCCACAGCCCGGATGATCCAAACCCCCGTATCACCTGAGGTCCTGACCGCCTGGTTTTCTGGCTATTCCCGAAAATTGCCTTCCTGGACCCGTTTCCTGCCCACGGTTTATTCGATATTCTCGGTGGGTGTAGCGGTGCTCTTTGTGCTGCAGCTCCTGCCCCTTGGGGTGCTTGTTGGGGTCTTTTTTACAGGTCTCCTGATCACTTTTCCCTTTGTTAAGAGAATCAGTGCACTCGCCCAGGACACTGGGAAGATGCAGGACACCTTTAGTCAGTACGGCCGGCTGGTGCGTCAGGTTGAAGGAGCGAATTTCCAGGCCGCAGCACTCATTGATACACGCAAGGCCCTGGTGGGAGCGGGGCCTCCCGTTTCCGGGATATTGCAGAAATTCAACCGTATTATCGGGGCCCTGGATCAGCGGAATAACCTGATTATCGCACTTTTTGGAAATGCATTTTTTCTATGGGACCTGCGACAGGCCCGGGCCGTGGAAGAATGGATCGGTAGTTATGGGAGCGCCGCAGGCGGATGGTTTGAGGCCCTGGCCCGTTTTGATGCCTACAACAGCCTGGCGAATTTTGGTTTTAACCACCCCTCCTATACCTATCCTGAAATCGGGGAAGGCGCAGCGGGATATATCAGGACAAAGGAGCTTGCGCATCCGCTCTTATTTGAAACCCCCGTGACAAATGATTTTGAGGTGGAGCACGGCAACTTTATGGTCATCACAGGAGCCAATATGGCAGGCAAGAGTACTTTTCTCAGGGCCGTGGGATTGAGTATTGTAATGGCGAATATGGGCCTTCCGGTGCGCGCGGCGCATATGAACTATACCCCCATTCCATTGATCACCAGTATGCGTACTTCAGATTCGCTTTCCCGCCATGAGTCCTATTTCTTTGCCGAACTCAAACGACTAAAGACTATTGTAGACCACCTGCAGGAACAACCCTATTTTGTCATACTGGATGAAATCCTGAAAGGAACTAATAGTAAGGATAAGGCCCAGGGCTCACAGGAGTTTTTGGAACGTCTGATCAAACTGCAGGCGACGGGCCTGATCGCTACCCACGATTTGAGCCTTTGTGAAGTCGCCGATCGCATACCCGAAGCACAGAATTTCTTTTTTGATGCACAAATCCGGGAAGGCACCTTGTACTTTGATTACCGCCTGAAGCCAGGGGTCTGTTCGAATATGAATGCGTCCTTTTTACTGCGCAAACTAGGGGTGGTGGAAGACGAAGCACCTCAGCAGCAGACATAAAAAGGAACCCATGCAGGAAAGCTTCTGAACTTTTCCTGCCTTCCATTGGAGGGTACCTTGGGATTCGATAAGGTGCGCCCGATGGGAAGTTGAAGGCGCGTACCTACATCCCCTTGATCTGCATTTGCTGAAACCGGTCTGCCTGTAACCGCATCAGCTCCTCGGCTTTTTGCTTTTTGTAAGCAAATACAGCCTCTTCCTCCATGATTTCCCCATAGACTTTTTCATTCAGGGCCCGGTCAGTCTCCAGGAGTTTTTTGCGTTGATCCACCTTTTGGGCGACCCATGAGGCCACGGTGGTTTCCTCATCCTCCAGCTTGAAGTCGTATGGGCCTTTAGGGGTCATGAGTTTGACCAGGATGGGGGCGGTTTCAATCGCCAGGAATAGCAGAAAGATAAAAAAGGAAGGAAACCAGGGGAGTTTTCCCAGGGCATCGATTCGGGCCATTAATCCGTCAAAGCCGTCGATTACAGGTTGGGAGGATGAAACCGCATCGGAATACCCCGCCTCCAGGGCTTCTATTTCTGCTTCAATCCCTGTGATTCGCTGCGTATTTTCTTCCCGCAAAGCTTTAAGTTCCGCAAGGGAGGCATCGTGTTTTTCGCGCTTCTCGGCGTAGACAGGGCCTTTGCCCAGCAGTAACGTCCCCTTGCGGCCTTCGGCTTCAGCGATATAGGTTTCGTAGAGCGTATCCGTGGCGGCCTCTTTCAGGCGTATTTCCTGTTTGAGCCCGGCGATTTCCGCTTTCTTCTGTTCAATGGTCGGTGTAAACTGCAGGGCGAGTTGTTGTTGGTTGTCCAGGGTCATCTGGTTCTTCTCCTCCAGGAGGACCTGGTTGATTTCCTTTTCAAAAATCTTTAGTTCCAGGGGTTTTGAAATCACCACGGCAATGATAACCGCCAGGAGGATCCTCGGGCTGGCCTGTACCATTTCCTTCCAGAAACTATCGCGTTTGCGGATCGTGGAGACAATAAAGCGGTCGAGGTTAAAAATCAAAAGGCCCCAGACCAGGCCAAAGGGAATGGCCAGATAAACGGAGTCGAAGACGGTGTAGAGGGCGTAAGAGGCTGCGATAAAGGCCATTAGGGCTGTAAAAAAGACAGTAGCCCCAATGCCTGCGTATTTATTTTGCTCCCCTTCCGAGCATGTGTCGAGCAGGGCCCTGTCCGCACCGGAACAGAGCACAAAGAAATTGCGTATCATATAAGTGTTCGTTTTTTGATCTACCTATTAGAACGCAACCTTTCCCTTTTTGTTACGGAAAAAACGAGGAAATCACCGCCAGGTTTTCAAATTCAAGTTGCCTTAACCCTCGGAATTTTTCGAAAGTTCCGTGTAATACTGGTAGAAATAGGGGATGGTTTCAATGCCTTTTCGAAAATTCCATATCCCGAAGTGTTCGTTGGGGGAGTGTATGGCATCGCTGTCGAGTCCAAAGCCCATCAGGACGGTTTTGGTCCCCAGAACATTTTCAAACAGGGGGACTATGGGGATGCTGCCCCCGCCCCGGTGTGGGATAGCGGGTTTTCCAAAAGTGGTTTCATAGGCCTTGCTGGCGGCCTGGTACCCGATATGGTCGATGGGCATGACATAGGCCTGCCCCCCGTGGTGTGCCCGTACTTCTACTTTCACCCCATCCGGGGCAAGACTTTTAAAGTGATCCGAAAAAAGGCGGGATATGTCATTCCAGTCCTGATGGGGTACAAGGCGCATGGAAATTTTAGCATGGGCCTCGCTTGGGATAACAGTTTTTGCACCTTCCCCGATATAGCCGCCCCAGATTCCATTGACATCCAGGGTGGGTCGGATGGAATTCCGCTCGTTGGTTACGTACCCGGCTTCTCCATACACTGCATCGATATTCAGGGCATTTTTATAAGCTTCCAGATCAAAAGGCGCTTCGGCCATCAGTCGGCGTTCCTCAGTACTGAGCTCTTCGACGGTATCGTAAAACCCGGGAACGGTCACCCGGTTGTTCTCATCGTGGAGGGATGCGATCATCTCCGCCAGGATATTGATGGGGTTCGCCACAGCCCCCCCATAGAGCCCGGAGTGCAGATCGCGGTTCGGGCCGGTAACGGTAACCTCCATATAACAAAGCCCCCTCAGGCCTGTGGTCACAGAAGGCACGTCATTGGCGATGATGCCCGTATCGGAGATCAGGATAATGTCGTTGGCGAGCTTCTCGCGGTTTTCCAGTAAAAAGGCCTCCAGGCTGGAACTGCCCACTTCCTCTTCCCCCTCGATCATAAATTTTACGTTGCAGGGAAGGGTGTCCGTGCGCAGCATGCACTCCAAAGCCTTGATGTGCATAAACATCTGGCCTTTATCATCACTGGCGCCCCGGGCAAAAATGGCTCCCTCCGGGTGGAGGGCCGTTTTCTGGATGACCGGCTCAAAAGGGGGGGAATTCCAGAGTTCCACCGGATCGGGCGGTTGTACGTCGTAGTGGCCATAGACCAGGATGGTAGGAAGGTTCGGATCGATAAGCTTTTCCCCATACACGATAGGGTAGCCCCGTGTCTCACAGATTTCCACGCCATCACAACCGGCCGCCTGTAAATAGCCCGACACGGCCTCGGCCGTATCCAGAACGTCCTGTGAGAAGGCAGAGTCTGCACTCACGGATGGCATTTTCAATAATTCAATGAGCTCATGGAGGAAGCGCTCCGCATTTTCGGAGCAATAGGTATGCAGTTTATTCATTGCAATTTTTTAGTCAAACTCAAACTTACAAAAAAGAAGTTTTTTATCGCACCTGCCCAATGTCCTATTATTCAGGACTTTTTTGTATTTTTCTAAACAGATAACCGCTACCACCTGTTTACTCAACCAAACACTATGCAAAACTTTGAGATTCCTTCCCTTTCGGGCCTTAGACTTGGCCTGCTTGGGATTTTTCTTTTGTCCCTTGTTCCGATGACTGCCCAGGAGCAAATAGGGAGGCCTCTGATCACCAATTATAAATATCAGGAATACGATGCAGCGCCCATTAACTGGTGGGCCCTGGAGGATGACAACGGCATTATGTATTTTGCCAACCAGGCAGGGCCGCTCCAATTCGACGGGGTGAACTGGCGCTTTATCGAAACCAATAATTCGAGCCGGAGTATGGCGAAGGACGATAAGGGCACGATCTATATTGGAGGCGGGGGGGATTTTGGATATCTGACCCCGGGGGAAAAAGGTGAAATGGAGTATGTATCCCTTTTTGATAAAATTCCCGAGGAACACCAGATTTTTGCCGATGTATGGGAAATCGACTTTTACAAAGGGCGGGTTATATTTCGAACCGAATTCAAATTGTATTGCTGGGACGGGGAAAACATAAAAGTAATCGAATCCGAACAGGGGTACCACGTAGGGGCCATCGTGAATGATGTATACTATTTGCGAATTTGGGATCGGGGGTTGTGTTATATGACCGAGGAAGACACCTTTGAACTGGTGCCCGGGGGTGAGCAGTTTGCCAGTGAACGTATTTACAGTATGTTGCCCTACGATGACAAAGTCCTGATCGGTACCAGGACACAGGGGTTCTTCTTGTATGATGGAAGGACGTTTACTCCTTTTAAAACCGAAATCGACGACGAGATCCGGGGGCTTTTATATTTGCCCGGTGTGGCCCTGGAAGATGGCCGCTATGTCTTTAATACTTTTGGTGATGGGGCCTACCTTATGGGTCACGACGGGGAATTTATCCAAAAGTATACCTCGGAGAACGGTCTGCAGGATGGCAGTGC
Organism: uncultured Robiginitalea sp.; assembly: GCA_964514365.1. Lineage (GTDB taxonomy): Bacteria > Bacteroidota > Bacteroidia > Flavobacteriales > Flavobacteriaceae > Robiginitalea. The sequence goes on from CAZEQO010000084.1 coordinate 7,321, forward strand.
TACCTATACGTATCTGGATTCCAGGGGAGTGCTCTGGATGACTTTATTCAATGGGATTTCCAGTGTGAATCTGAATTCCACGTTTACGGCAGTAGATGCAAATATGGGCCTTACCACGACTGTGTTTGCTACCTATAAATTCAATGACATTGTGTATTTCAGTACGAATAATGGGGTAGGATATTTGGAGCAGGACGCTAAAGAAGTTAAAATAATCCCCGGTACCAACGGGCAGGTAGGGAATTTCTTTGAATATAAAAATCGCTTGTATGCCTGTACCAATGGGGTGGGAATGTTTGAGATTACCGGCACTTCCATCGAGATGGTTCGTCCTGATGTGAATTATGATTTCAGGGCACGTCTAATCAATCAGTCCATTTCCGACCCGAACCGGATACTGGTAGAACACCAGCAAGGCCTTAAGAGCTTTTATTTTGATGATAAGGCAGGTCAGTTTGTGGAGGAATCATCAACCACCAAATTAATTTCGGGTTCCGGAGAGATTTTTGAGTCCGGCGATGGGTCCTTTTGGACCAATAATGGGCGGGAAGATGGGATGGTGAAATTGGTGCCTAACTACAGAGACGGGAAACTGGACCTCGAAGCCTCCGAGTATATCAAATACGGGGTGGAGCAGGGTTTACCGGAGGCAGGCGTGGGATTCAATTCTATAGATGGGGAGATTTATCTTTTTTCGGGAGAAGTTGAGAAAACCTATGGGTATAACCCGGAAACAGATCGATTTGAGGAGCGCACTTTCTTTTTTGACGAATATCTGGACTGGGACAGACCCGGGACTCAGCCTTTGGAGACGTCCGACGGCAAGGTATTATTTAGTACCGGAAGCGGTATTTTGGTTGCCGAGAAGGTCAATGGAGAATACAAAGTCGTTAATACGGAAACATTTAAGGAGCTAAAAAACACCCGGATTTTTACAATTTACGCTGAAAAACCCCAAGCGGATGGCTCACGTGTCATCTGGTTTTCCGGCCCGGATGGGGCCATACGCTATGAAGGGAATCTGGAGACCCCTACCATTCCCGATTTTCATACAGACATCCGAAGTATTTCAGTAGCCGGGGATTCGCTTATCTACGGCGGAAATATTCAACTTCCAGAAAACCTACAATTCTCCTCTGACAATAACTCAGTCACTTTTGGATACGCAGCACCTTTATACATAGGCCAAAAGGAAATACAATACAGTACGCAACTCTCCGGTTTTGATTCCAAATGGTCGGAATGGACCTTACAGTCCTCCCGGGAGTATATCAACCTGCCTTCAGGTAATTATACTTTTAGAGTAAAAGCCAAGAACATTTATGGTGAGGAGTCCGAAGCCGTTTCAGTGCCATTTACCATCACACCCCCCTGGTACCGCACCTGGTGGGCCTATGCATTATACGCCCTGGGCGCCCTGGCCCTCTTGTACTTTATTGTACGGGCACGGACACGAATTTTGGTCAACCAGCGCAAGGCTCTGGAAGATAAGGTACAGGACCGCACCAAAGAAGTGCAGCAGCGCCTCAACGAACTGGCCACGGTCAATTCTGTGACCAAAGCCCTGAACGATAAGTTAGAACTCGAGGAACTCATTCAACTGGTTGGCAATAAGATGAAGGACGTCTTTAATTCAGATATCACTTATCTGGCCATACTCGACCACGATACGAACATGATCAATTTTCCCTACCAGGACGGTGATGATATGCCTCCTTTCAAGCTCGGGGAGGGACTGACCTCCCGCATCATCCAATCCGGGGAGTCCATGCTGATCAACAGGGATGTGGATATTATGGCGGAATACAATAAGCACGGGATTCAGCAAACCGGGAAACAGGCCATCTCCTACCTGGGGGTCCCCATTCCGGTGGAAGATGATATTATCGGGGTCCTGAGTGTACAGAGCCTGACCCAGGAAGGCCGCTTTACCGAGGAGGATAAAAACCTCCTCAGCACCATTGCCATTAATGTGGGGGTGGCACTGCACAACGCCGAACTTTTTGAGGAGGCCAAAGAAGCCAAGGCCAGGGCTGAAGATGCCAATGAGGCGAAGAGCGCCTTTTTGTCCACCGTCAGCCATGAGTTGCGCACCCCGTTGACCTCCGTACTCGGGTTTGCCAAAATCATCCGGAAGCGGCTCGTAGACAAGGTCTTTCCGGCCGTGAATGTGGACGATCAAAAAATCAAAAAGACCATGAAGCAGGTAAGTGATAACCTGGATGTTGTGGTATCTGAAGGGGAACGCCTGACCAGTCTGATCAACGATGTACTGGATTTGGCCAAAATAGAGTCGGGCCGTATGGAATGGAATATGAAGCCCGTCTTTATTCAGGATGTTATCAGCAGGGCAGTGTCGGCCACTTCGTCACTTTTTGAGGAGAAAAGCCTGAAGCTACAAAAGAACATTCCGGAAAACCTTCCCCTGATTAGCGGAGATGAGGATAAACTCATCCAGGTAGTCATTAACCTGCTTTCGAATGCTGTTAAATTTACCGACAAAGGCTCTGTGGTCCTTGAAGCCTACCTGGACAACAATCAGGTGATTGTGGAGGTACAGGATACGGGCGTGGGTATTGCGGATGAAGACAAACACAAGATTTTTGAACGGTTCCGCCAGGCAGGGGATACCCTGACTGATAAACCCAAAGGTACCGGACTGGGCCTTCCAATCTGCCGTGAAATTATAGAACATCACGGGGGTATCATCTGGATGCGCAGTGAGCCCAATGTAGGCAGCACCTTCTTCTTCTCCGTACCCCTGATGGGACAGGACGGGCAGCAGCCTATCAAACTGGACCGTATCCTCAGCAGCCTGAAGACACAGATCAAGCACTCTTCCAGTAAGGCTCTGGGCGACTCCCCAACCATACTCGTAGTGGATGACGATACACCCATCCGGTCATTGCTCAGACAGGAACTCACAGAGGCCGGGTACCAGGTGAAAGAGGCGGCCAACGGGAAAGCAGCCCTGGATGCCGTACGAATGAATAAGCCCGACTTGATTATCCTGGATGTGATGATGCCTGAGATCAACGGGTTTGATGTAGCGGCCGTGCTTAAGAACGACCCGGCGACCATGGACATCCCCATTATCATCCTGTCCATTGTCCAGGATAAGGAACGCGGTTTCCGCATTGGCGTAGACCGCTACCTGACCAAGCCGATCGATACAGAAAAGCTTTTTCACGAGGTCGATGAGCTTTTAGAACAAGGAGTTTCCCGCAAACGGGTATTGGTGGTGGATGAGGACGCCAGTACCGTTAAGTCCCTGACAGATGTGCTTACCGCACGGGGGTACAAGGTGATGGAGGCCAATCCGGATAAACTCATGGAGACCGCTGCGGAAATGAAGCCGGACATCATTATGCTCAAATCCCTCGACAAGCTCGAGAAGAAAGCTATAAAAGAACTCAAATTCCAGGAAGGCATGGAGAACGTGATGTTCTTTGTGTACCAGTAGCCCGGAACCAATCCTAAATTTATAAATGCAAATTGATCCAATGGATAAAAAATTACTGATAGTCGACGATGAAGCCCATATACGAATGCTGATTGAGCAAACCCTGGAAGATTTGGAAGACGAAGGGGTGGAATTGTTGTTCGCCGATAACGGGGCGGATGCCCTGAAAATCATTCAGGAGGAGCGACCCAACCTGGTCTTCCTCGATGTGATGATGCCCAAAATGAATGGGATGGAGGTTTGCCAAAAGGTGAAAAAAGAACTCAATATTACCGAGACCTATATCATTCTTCTTACGGCCAAAGGACAGGAAGTGGATCGACAAAAGGGCCTGGATATGGGAGCTGACAAGTATATGACAAAACCTTTTGACCCGGACGAGATGCTATCCATCGCCGAGGAAATCCTCAACCTTTAATTCATAAATGAGTTTATCAACCGCAGATCGTGCCATTAAGCATATCCTTAAACGGGATAAAGCCACCCGGGAAGTCCTAAACAAGCTCAGTGAGGGCGAGGGTATGGAGTGCGCTTTTGAGGCGGTTGGCGGGCAGGTGCTCTGGGGCAAGGAGGGTGTGTATAAACACGCCATGGATTTAACCCACGAAGGAAAGGTGCTGGGTACCTTTCGATATTCATCGGAAGAGGCGTTGCTCATCTTTGATACCCTGAAGCTCCTGTTTCAAAAGGAGTGGGAGAAGAAGAAAATCGGTAAAGAAGTGTTGGGGCTCTATCGGGAGATCAATATGATTTACGACCTGAGTGAGTTGATTTCGGAGAAAATTGATGCAGAGTCCATAGCCAAAGTCACCCTGGAGGAGGCCTCCCAGATTATCGACACCACCCACGCCCTTTTCCTGATTTACGATCCGGAAAAGGATACTGTCCTTCAGATCGCCCGCCTGGGGGAGAATCCAAAGAGCCAGGCCTTTATCGAGCAACAGAAGGATGTTCTCCGGGCCCTCATAA
>CAZEQO010000085.1:0-11743 GCA_964514365.1 uncultured Robiginitalea sp.
TGTGGAGGTATTCGACCAAACCCTTTTTGTGAATCACGAATACAAAGGTATTTTTAAGGTGGTCACGGACTCCGGCTACAAGAGGGCAGTAGAAGTGACGGTAGACACTACCTTGATTGGCTATGATTCCGGCATCCTGAAATTCGGTAGTGAACTGCTCTATACTTATGCGGAAGGAATATTTCGGTATGACCCCGGGGCTGACCAATTTGTAAAAGATACTACCCTGAGGGAGATCTATGAAAAGGAAGAGAATCTATCCGGGCGGATGCTTCTGGATGAATCTGGTGAAAGCCTTTGGCTTTTCGGGGATTCAAACATCTATTTGGTAAGTTCGGGTAACTTGCTGGGAAATCCCAAAATCCAGGTCATTCCCCTTGCTGAAAAAGAGCGTAACGGTATTGTGGGGTATGAAAGCCTGGCGGAACTTCCTGCGAAAGGGAACTATTTGATCGGGACGCGTTCAGGGTATATGGTTATGGACCTGAACCGCTATGCCCCAAGGGAATTTAATATTACCCTGGCCGGTGTACGGAGCGTAGGGAGAGAGTTGCAATCCGGTTTGGATTCCCGGGCAGAAATCACAACAGCTGGTGAATTTTCTTACAAGGAGAACAACCTGGATTTTTCTTTTTTCTCCGCAGAATACTTTCCGTTCCGTCAACCGATGTTTCAATACCGACTGGAAGGCTTTTATCCGGAGTGGAGCTCCTGGTCCGAAAGCCCATTTGCTTCCTTCAGGAATCTGCCACCTGGAAACTATACATTCCAGGTTCGGTCCCGAATTGGAGATCAGCTCTCCAGTAATACTGCCGAGTATGCATTTGTGATTGGCAGGCCGTGGTACCAAACACGGATGATGTGGGGCATTTACGCCCTGATGATGGGGCTAGCCGGATGGCTTATCCATACACAGTACCGGAACTATTACCGCAAGAAACAGGAGAGGCTCCTGGAACGAAATCAAAGGGAGCTCGACCTGGCCCGCGCGCGCAGTGAAAAGGAAATCGTCAAACTTAAAAATGATCAGCTCCGTAGAGACTTCAAGGAGAAAAGCAACGAGCTTGCGGCATCTACTATGAGCATTATAAAAAAGAACGAAATCCTGAACCGGGTCCGCAAACAGATTCAGGATCGCTTCGAGGAGACCGAATCCGTACAATCCATTATTCAGGTCATAGATGAAAGCCTGAACCAGGAAGATGACTGGGAACTTTTTAAAGAGGCCTTCACCCATTCAGACCGTGAATTCCTCAATACCCTGAAAATGGCACATCCTGAATTATCCCCAAATGATATACGGCTTTGTGCGTATTTGCGCCTGAACCTCACTTCTAAGGAAATTGCGCCCCTCTTCAATATTTCACCCCGCAGCGTGGAGATCAAACGATATCGTTTGCGTAAAAAAATGGGGTTGGAACGCGATAAGAACCTTGTAAACTATCTTCTGACGCTGTAATCTACCCTACATCAAGGACAAAAAAACTCAACATTACCTATACACAATAACCATAATTGGTATTTCGGTTTTGCAATCCTGTATACCAAAACGGTCCTCTAAGCCTTGAATATATTGCGATATTGGGAATTATAGAGGATTATTTTGCGATGTATGTTTTTTGTATAGGGTTTCATTGTAGAATAGTTAATTCCAAATCGATAACTTTAAGTTTGTGTTAATGAATTGTATTTTCTTTTCAAAGGACTGGCGCCTTTATTTAGGACGTCAGGGCTTATCTGAACACTGAAGTACAGCATTGCGCTAATCCAAACTTTTGCATTATGAAGAATAGCATATTTGGTTTTATTCTCCTCCTTTTTACGGCGGGTGCCTATGCCCAAACAGATCAGGTATCCATTTCCAGGGATTCGGATGGGATGCGTCTGAAGGTCAATGGAGAGGATTTCATGATTAATGGGATGAACTGGGATTATATACCTATTGGGACAAATACCATAACTGCAGAATTCTGGAAAAAATCAGATGACGTTATCAAGGCTGGGCTCGATACGGAAATGTCCCTCCTGAGAAATATGAACGTTAATGTCATTCGGCAGTATACGGGTGTTCCCGCAAGGTGGATTCGTTATATATATGAGAATTACGGCATATATACCCTGCTGAACCATTCCTTCGGCCGCTACGGCCTTACGATCGACGGGGTATGGATTGAAATTACGGACTATTCGGATCCGAGGACACAGCAGTTCTTGTTATCGGAGGTTGAGAATTTGGTCCGCGAATACAAAGATACCCCGGGCCTGTTGATGTACCTGTTGGGTAACGAGAATAACTATGGTCTTTTCTGGGCCGGTGCGGAAACCGAGGATTTCCCGGACGATGAAGAGGAAAAGCAATATATAGGGGAAAACAGGGGCCGCCCCATGTACCGGCTGATGAACGAAGCTTCCAAAAGGATGAAGGCCATGGATGGCAACCACCCCGTCGCTATTTGTAACGGGGATGTCCTGTTTATCGATATCATAGCTGAGGAGTGCCCGGATGTAGATGTCTATGGGACAAATGTCTACCGGGGGGTGTCCTTTGGGGATATGTTTGACGTGGTAAAAGAAAAGCTCGACATGCCCATTATGCTTACCGAATTCGGGGCCGATGCTTTTAACGCCATTGAAAATGAGGAAGACCAGAAGGCCCAGGCTTATTATATGGTGGGCAACTGGAAAGAGATTTATGCAAACGCTGCCGGGCTTGGCAAGGCCGAAAATTCCATCGGTGGCTTTACTTTCCAGTTTAGCGACGGATGGTGGAAATACGGATTTGATGACCGGAAAAACGCCGATGTCCACGACAACAATGCCTCCTGGTCGAATGGGGGATATGCCATTGACCTGCCCGCGGAAGGTGAAAACAATATGAATGAGGAATGGTTCGGGGTTATGGCAAAAGGGCAGACCGATTCCAGGGGACTCTATGACCTCTACCCCAGGGCAGCCTATTATGCATTAAAAGAAGCGCATAAGTTGGATCCTTACGAGGCCGGAGTGGACGCTGAATTTGTTGAGAATTATTTCAATAATATCGGGCTCACCGATGCGGTCCTGAGGGCCCGGGGAGACAAAGCAGCCCTGGTAGGGGAAAGCAGCAAATTGTTGCGGGTAAGCAACCTTCAGGCGCGGTTGACGACTTACAACACCGGGGGCTCACTGATTACCACGCCTGAGAGTCCGGATCCGGATGAAACCCAATTCCCGGACGAACTTGGTTTTGACCACATGCAGTCCTTTTTCTTTGGTATTGAGGGCAATCCCGCTTCCAATGTGAGGGCCGAGGTGAACTTCAATGTTTTGGGAAATGTAGCTACCAACCCCATTAACGAGATCTTTTACGAAAACGTCGGGAGACCTGTTACTGTTGTCAACGAGGAGGGCGAAGAAGTTCTGGTTACAGATCAAAATAGGGTAAGGGTCTACAACGCCTCCTTTGAGTGGAACGCCAAAGATTTCGATGTCAGGGGATTTTATAGAACCGGACATTACCATTGGGGGTATGAAGGGGATTTCTTTGGCCTGTATCCCGAAGCCAATTACGGACCAAACCTGGACATTTATAACGGTGAAATCGTAGGGATAGAATTCGATGGAAAACGGGCTATTGAAGGTCTTAAAGCAGCTTACGGACCCCAGCTTTGGTGGGGGGCCAACCCGGCGGTGCTTTTGAAATACGGCAGGACGATTGGAAAATTTGACGTCACGGGGATATTCCATGAGGATATTGACGATTTTGGGACTATTGTTTCCTCCCTGGCTGTACCCATGCCCCGTACCCGGCGCGCTACAATTGCCATAGAGCGCGAATTTGGCGATATTGGAATACAAATTGGCGGTATTTGGGGCGGACAACCCCTGAACGGCAGGCAATTCCAGTTTACCGAAGACAACCCGGACTACGATCCGGCCAACCCGGAGGGTGCTTCCAAATACATTATTTATACCGATGAGGTCAACTCCGAGGATAACTGGGGTGGAAAAGCAAAAATCACCTTCTCCAAAGGAAAATTCAACTGGTATGCCCAGGGCGCTATCCAGGGACTGGTTGCGGGGGGTGGCTATGACCAAACCCAAACATTCACCGGCTGGAAACTCAAGGATTCCGGTAGCGGCAACCAAACCAATTTTCTTTCGGGTTTCACTTATTCCTTTGGCAACCTGCAGGTGGCACCAAACTTTTTGTGGCAAAAGCCCATTGTTGGCCCGATGCCCAACGACGTGCAGGGACCGGGCAGGCTTCGTAACATCCTGGATGATCCTTTTGTAGTACGTGCCAACCGGGAGACTGTGGCAGGTGAGATCCTCTTTACCTGGGACCCCACCCCGGGGACCTGGATGTACGAGTGGGACAATGACCGCGCAGAGGATGCCCCGTTTGCCGTCAGTGCCGGCTTTGTATTCCGGCATTTGCCCACTACCATGGATGCTGCCATCGGTTTCCAGGACGACAGAACCCTGTTTCCTTTTCCCAATTCTGTCCCTGCCCGGGATTTATGGGAAACCCATGCGCGTATCGTTTCGAAAATCAATCCGGACTTCGGACTTGTGGCCAATGTTTATTTTGGAAATGCCCAGGCTAATGGCGACTCTCCCCGGGTAATTGAACGTATAGGGGCGGATATCCGAATGATCTATAAAAGACTGAAGGTTCAGCATACCTTTAAGTTAAATGACTGGGGGCCTTTTGATTACCATCGTGATTTTAACCTGACGTATCCCGTGCAACTCATGCTGGATGTGTCTACCACCCTTGGAATCCCGGATTGGTTCGTCCTTCCCAATACACAGATTGGAATTCGGGGCACCTGGAGAACGATGAATGAGTTCTCTCCGAGGTATGCCCCAAACCGAGCCGTAGAGTTCGCAGACAGCCCGATCATCAGCCCTGTAGGATTCCCCGACGGGACGGAGTGGGAGATCCGCACGTACATTCACATAAACATCGGTAAATAAAAAACGAAGTAAAATGAAAAACGGACTCTTTATTTATCTAAAAAATACGCTTTTAGTTGTAAGCATGCTCGCACTGCTAACGGCTTGTGAGCGGGAAGTTACCGACCAGGTCTCCTTTGCAACCTTTCCGATAAACCCAGAGGTATTTATCGACGGATTTAGCGGAGGGCTTCAATATCTTCCTTTTGACGGGTCCAAGCTGGATGCCTTTTCAGTGGATACCGAAGTAAAATATGCCGGTACGGCCAGTATGCGTTTTGATGTACCCAATTTTGGGGATCCTGGCGGTTCTTTTGCGGGAGCCGTATTTCCAGATCAGGGCGGACGCGATTTGTCAGGATATGATGCCCTGACTTTTTGGGCCAGGGCCACAGAGGCGGCCACTATTAATGAAATCGGGTTTGGAGTTGATTTTGGAGAAGATAAATATCGGGTAAACATCCCAAATCTTCGCCTGAGCACGGGATGGAACAAATACACCATCCCCATACCCGATCCATTTTTACTGACTGTGGAGAAAGGGATGTTTTTCTATGCCGCGGGCCCTCAGGATGGTGATGGCTTCACGTTTTGGATCGATGAATTGCAATTTGAGCGATTGGGAACTTTGGGCCAGCCAAAACCTGCAATCTTCAATGGGGAAGACCGGGTCGAAACGACGTTTCTCGATGTGCAAATCCCCATCACGGGCCTGACACAGACCTTTAACCTGGGTTCCGGAGGCAACCAAACGGTGTCAGCAGCTCCCGCCTATTTTGATTTCAGTTCTACGGATAATGAAGTGGCCCGCGTAAGCGAGTCGGGTGTGATCACCATTGTCGGTACCGGGACAGCTACAATAACTGCCTTACTGGCGGGTGTAAAAGCAGCCGGGTCCCTGACTGTTGAGGTGGGAGGCAGTTTTCAAACCGCCCCGCTACCTCCTGCCCGGAACCCCGAAGATGTCATCTCCGTATTCAGTGATGCCTATACAAATGTCCCTGTAGAGTACTATAACGGATTTTTTACTCCTGATGGACAAACCACCCTTGGCGGGGCGGACATCAATATCGGCGGGGATAATGTGATCCGCTATACCGACTTGAATTTCGTGGCTATCAAAACATTGAACACGGTCAATGCCAATGCCATGACGCATTACCATCTCGATATCGTAGTGGAAGACCAGCAAATCTCCGACGGTGATTTCATCCGTGTTTTACTAGTGGATGCCGGGCCTGATAATGTTATTGGAACAGGGGACGATACAGAGGCTTTTGTGGAATTTGACAACCAGACCCTGGTCTCCAGAGAATGGGTGAGCCTGGATATTCCGCTGACGGATTTTGTCGGATTGAATACAGGTAACCTTGCCCTGTACTTCTTTGTCTCAGATGCGACGATTTCAAATATCCTGTTGGACAATATCTATTTCTACAAAGAATAAAATTGCGGTAAAGAATTGAAAAAAAAGAGTGATGATTGAGAAAATAAAAAACATGAAAATGCATAAGCCCTATTCGCCCGAAGGGAAGGGCACAGGTACCTTCCCCGGCCTGATAATGACATTCCTCCTTGCAGGTATTCTAAGCCTGAACCAAGCCTGCAGCTATGGAGAAGATCAGGTTGTGGCCAATTTCACGGAAATAACAGTCCAGGATGAATTTGACGTGGACGGTGCGCCGGACAGCTCCTTATGGGACTACAACATCGGTACCCGGGGCGACGGTTGGGGCAATAACGAATTACAGTACTATACGGATCGTCCTGAGAATATAATTGTCCAGAATGGCTACCTGATTTTTACGGCCAGACAGGAGAATTTTGAAGGATCAGGATATACATCTGCCCGGATATTGACAAAGGACAAATTCGAACAGCGGTACGGCCGGTTTGAAGCCCGGATCAAAGCACCCTACGGACAGGGAATCTGGCCGGCCTTCTGGATGCTCGGCGCGAATTCCGATGAGGTGATCTGGCCCGCATGCGGTGAGATTGATATCATGGAAATCCGGGGACAAGAGCCGACGATCCTCTTCGGAAGCGTCCATGGCCCGGGGTATTCAGCGGGTGAAGCCATCACCAAACGCTATGACCTGGAGAATGATCGCTTCGATACCGGTTTCCACATCTTCGGGATTGAATGGGGCCCGGATTATGTGAATTACTATGTGGATGACGTCCTCTACAATCGCATTACTCCCGAAGACCTTCCGAACCCCGACAACTGGGTTTTTAATCAACCCTTCTACCTGATTCTCAATGTGGCTGTTGGAGGGTCTTTCGTAGGATCGCCCAATGAAGAAACAGTCTTCCCCCAGACAATGCTGGTGGATTATGTAAGGGCATATAAATATAACGGACCAAACGAATAATTCAAGACTATGAAAAATATCTTAAGTATTGGCAGGAGATTTTCCATCTGGATGGTATTACTAGCTTTTCTGGGGTGTTCCGACGACGATTTGGCGGGGCTGCCTCAGGTGGTTTCATCCTTCACCTATACCGTTAACCAGGACACCGGAACCGTAACTTTTGTGAATGTTTCAGAAGGTGCCCGGACATATGTATGGGATTTCGGAGATGGTACAACCTCAAAGGAAATAGACCCTATAAAAACCTATTCGGATAGCGGTACGTATACCGTTTCCCTTGTGGCTACAAATCAGGCAGGCGCTTCGAGTACGTTTGAAGATGAGTTGACACTCAATATTAAAAAGGGCATTACCCTGCCCATTACCTTCGATGATGCCAACGTTATCTACGAGGCTTCTACGTTTGAAGGGGCTGCATTCGAAATTGTGGCCAACCCGGATCTTTCGGGCTCCAATGACAAGGAAACCAATGTTGGGCAGATCACCAATGGCGGAGCCGCGTTTGAAGGATTATTTTTCGATCTGCAAACTGCGATTGACCTGACTACAGAAAAAGCCATTACGATGAATTTCTGGTCTGAGGTTCCCGTGGATGTGCTGATGAAGCTTGAAGAAGGTACAGGGGCAGCCACTGAAACCACAGCCAGCCACAACGGTACCGGTTGGGAAGAAATCGCCTTTGATTTCACTTCCTCTGAAGCCTACACGCGGCTGACCCTTTTTGTAGACGGGCCCGGAACGACGGCAGGAACCTTTTATTTAGATGATATCGCCCAATCGGGCAGTGCACCGCCTCCGGGAGGTGGTGATTGTACGGAGGAAACCAGTCAATCCCTGGATGCTTCAGACTTCAATCTGACTTTCCAGACAGATCCGGGAAGTGCAATTATCGGGGATGGAGCAGCCTATTCTTATATCGATAACCCAGATACTGACAATGATGTAAATACTTCATGTAAAGTAGGCCAAATTGACCGGGACCCAGGTTTGCCTTTTGCCAATAACCAGATTGTATTTGATTCTAAATTTGATTTTAACACCAATTCAGGATTTAAGTTAAAGGTTTGGGCACCTGTGGCAGGAACCAATGTATTGTTGAAACTGGAAGACAAATCGAATAGCGCCGTCAATACAGAAGTTGCTGTTGTAACCACTACCGGGAATGCGTGGGAGGAATTGACTTTTGACTTCTCCGGCGTCCCAAGTGATACGTATGACAAGATCGTTCTCTTCTTTGATATCAATACGGATAGCGGAGCGACTTACTATATCGATGACTTTATACTATACTCGGATGATGGGGGCGGTGGAGACAATCCACTGGAAGAGTGCGAAGGTGGTGTGCTGGTCAATGACTTTGAGTCCGCTGACGACACTATATTCAGCAACTTCGGTGGCGGTGTCGGTACCATTATCGACAATCCGGACACTTCGGTAAACCCAAGTGCCAGGGTAGGGCAATACGTCAAGAATGCCGGGGAGGTATTCGGGGGCATAACCATAGAGGTGGATCCCGACATTGATTTTAACGCCGGGGTGTTCTCCATCGACGTGAACTCGCAGGCTGTCCGGCAGTTGTTGTTCAAGCTGGAAGGCCTGAACATCGAGCAGGTGATTCCGACTTCGGGCACGGGCTGGGAGACGATTACCTATGACTTCAGTTCGGTAGCGGGCAATGTGGGTGCAGTTACGGCAATCACCCTGATCATGGACAATGGCACGGCAGGTGATGGCAGTGCGGACTGGACGATCCAGTTCGACAACATCAGGCTGTGCAGCAACCAAGACTCTGGCGGTGGAGGCAATTGCCCTCCCCCTCCGGCAGGAGAGTTATTATCGAATGGTGGATTTGAAGCAAATTCTGGAGACGGATCATGTTGGCAGCTTAATGCCGGTGGCGGATCGGTAACTATTATCGATACAGATGCCAATTCTGGCACCTATTCGGCCAGACTCACAACCGGACCTGCTCAGGTTCCAAATCTAAAACAAGAACGATTTGCACCGGATGTAACGGAGAATCAAACCATTCAGGTAACCTTTAGGTATAAAGTGACTACTGCGTTTGTGGATGGTTCCCTACTGCAAGTCCTGGCGTTCTCTGAATTTACTACAGCTGGAGCGGTTGCCAGTGATTTAGGTAACGCGGACGTAAGTACGGTAGGCACATGGCAGACGTATACCAGTACGTTCACTACAGCTGCTGGCATCGAAGAAGGTATATCCCTGCTTATCCAGGCTACCTGTGGCGGAGCAGCCACTTGTGCCGGTGAGGTGCTAATCGATGATGTAGTTGTTACACAACTTTGAAACTAAGTAGTAAATTTTCGTGAATAATTAGTTTATTTTTTGAATTAGCTTGTTATAGGTCCGTTTGCTTTAAAGGTTCCGTAGGTCAGGTCGGGCAAAACACCCGGCCTGTCGGGTACTAATTAAGGAAATCTGATGAGGTCTTATATAACAACAGTTCCCCTGATATGTGCTTTGATCGGTTTTCTGAATATGTCCTGTAAAAACGCTGAGATGGATCCTGATACGAAAGAGGAAATTCGGATAGAACATAAAATTGATTCGCTCCTGTCAGCGCTGAGCCTGGAAGAAAAAATAGGTCAAATGACGCAGGTCCTGCATTTTGAGGATCAAACAGAAAGTGAGATTGCCGGGGGTAGAGTCGGATCTGTAATACATACCCAGGGTCCGCTGCCGGGAAAAGGGGCCCGGGGCTGGCAGGAGCGCTTTCGCACGCTCCAGGAACTGGCAATGTCTTCACATCCAAAGATTCCCCTGCTTTTTGGAGTGGATGCCGTACATGGTCAGAATACTTTTGAGGGCGCCACAATCTTTCCACACAATATTGGTTTAGGGGCGACACAAAACGCTGAACTGGTTGAAAAAGCTGCGGCCATAACGGCCATGGAGTCACAGGCTACCGGATTCAACTGGGTTTTTTCACCCTGTATTGCCATTCCGTACAACGAAAAATGGGGGCGGGTCTATGAAGCTTTTTCTGAGAATACAACCCTGACCAATTCCCTAACGGCCGCATCGATCCGCGGCCATCAGGGAAAATTGTCCGATAGCCGAATTGTAATGGCTACTGCCAAACATTTTATTGGTGACGGGGCTACGGAGTACGGGGTAGAAGGAGGTGTTACTACTCTGAGCGAGGCGGAAATTGAGGAGCGCCTTTTACCTCCCTATCGCACTGCGGTGGCATCCGGGGTGGGTGCTGTGATGACATCCTTCAACATCTATGAAGGCATTCCCATGCACGCCCATAAAAGACTGATTACGGGTGTCCTGAAGGAGCAAATGCAATTTGATGGCATTATGCTGTCCGACTGGAAAGGATATTCCAAGTTTGGGGAGGCAGATATTATCAATGCGGGCATCGATATGGTAATGGCCGTGGATGGAGACCTCGAATTATTTCAAAAGGGTTTAAAGAAGGCCGTGGAGGAAGGGTATGTTTCCGGGAAGCGCATAGACGACGCTGTCCGTCGCATATTACGCCAAAAATTCCGCCTGGGGCTTTTCGAAAATCCATACCCCGTGGACACTTTTATCGATTCGATCGGTTCTCAGCAGCACCGGGACGTGGCGCGCCAGGCCGTGCGGGAGTCTTTGGTTCTACTCAAAAACGAGAAGAACCTGCTACCCCTGAATCCGCGGGTTGGGAAGGTTGTCGTGGTAGGAGCCCATGCCAATAATGCGGGATTGCAATCCGGGGGATGGACGATTGACTGGCAGGGTACCGACCGGAATTATACCGGCGCTACTACTATTCTTGAAGGTATCCAAAAGATTTCAAATGCAGATGTGGTTTATGACCCGGATGGTACCGGGGAACATACCGATGCCGATGTAGCGATCATCTGTGTGGGGGAGCCGCCATACGCTGAATTCTTCGGGGATATCGGCCATGAGTCCAATAGCCTTACATTGGAGTTATCCACAGAGCAAAAGGGCTATCTGGAGCATTACAGCAAGCAGGGGGTTCCAACAGTGGTCGTCCTCCTCTCCGGCCGTCCGCTGGTCACGACTGAAGAAATTAAACGGGCCACTGCGTTTATCGCGGCCTGGCTCCCCGGTTCCGAAGGGGACGGTATAGCCGAAGTGCTTTTTGGGGAGTATAATTTCACGGGTCGTTTGCCTCATTCATGGCCGGCTTCCCTGGACGATTTTAAAGGAAAATACGGCCCGAATTATTGGGATGATTCCATTGAACCCTTGTTTCCATTGGGATATGGACTATCTTACCCATGATTCATGCCTTTGCGGTTTGTGGTATACGTCAAAAATGCCCGAAAGGGAGTAGTAAAAGAAGAAAGATGAAATCCTTAGTGAATTGCGGACTTGTAGTCCTTTGTTTTTTAGTCTGTGGCTCTTGTAAAAAAGAGGTGCAAGTTCGCGAGCAACGAGTTAAA
>CAZEQO010000086.1:0-3375 GCA_964514365.1 uncultured Robiginitalea sp.
TACCGGATTCGGGGCGGCATACCGCAGGTCCCATGAAGTGCGGTGCAACCCTTTAGCAGCCTCCCCCTGAATCCACCGCACCGGATTGCCGCTGGAATCCTTTATCAGGAGGAGTACCTGTGGGGCACCCTCCAGGCTTTCCTCCCGGAGTGTATCCCAGCCGGGAAACGGAATGCTCTCCTTTTGGTTTCGGAGCTCCTTTTCCACTTCTTGCCTCAGCGCTTTTCCAGTTTGAGGAATTTGGCCAATGTGGTAGGTAAGCATCGCGCCATAGGGCGGATTCTCCCCCACGTACACCGTGCTGCCAAGGGTGGGCATTTCTTTGGCCTGCATAGGTGTATTGGGGATATACCACCAGGCGTCCCGAACTGGAAATAGGGCGTTTGAACCCCTTTTTACCGTGTTGGAAAGCTCGCGAAGGGCGGAATAATCATCCAATATGTAAAAACCCCTGCCAAAAGAAGCTCCTACCAGGTCGTTGTCCCTGGGGTGCAATTCAATATCCCGGAAAGGAATGGTCGGAACGTTCCCTCCCAGGGGTACCCAGGTCCCGCCCGTATCTACGGAGAAGAAGATGCCATATTCTGTGCCGATAAACAGCAACTCCGGATTCAGGTGATCTTGCTTTATCACCCATACAATGGTTGTAGAGGGCAAATTACCGGCAATGGATTTCCAGGAACGGCCCCGGTCCCTGCTCACAAACAGGTAGGGCTTAAAATCGCCCTGTTTATGCATATCCACGGCGACAAAAACAGTATTGTCATCGTGGGGAGAGGCTTCTACATCCGTAATAAATGCGCGGGATGGCATTTTGGGAAGCCCGGCCATTTTACGCCAGGTTTGTCCCCCGTCTTCGCTGCTATGGAGCATCCCGTCGTCAGATCCCGTATAGAGCAACCCTTCAACACGGGGGGATTCTGAAATGGCCGTCAGGGTAGCGTATTTGGACATGGCTCCGGTGTCGTAAAGGGCGTCGATACTCCAGACCCGGTCTCCCATTTCGAGTTCATACCGGTTTGAGTTGGTCGTAAGGTCGTCACTGATTGCCGTCCAGGAATCTCCTCTGTCCTCACTGCGCCACACCCGCTGGGAGCCAAAATAAAGCCGTTTGGAATTGTGCGGACTCACGAGCACAGGGCTGTCCCAATTCCATCGCTCCGGCGGGTCTGAAGGACCCGGCTGGGGTTGTATATTCAATACCTCTTCGGTGCGCCGGTCCAGGCGGTGGAGCAGGCCCTGCTGAATTTCCATATATACCGTATTGGGATCTTCAGGATCAAAAACCGACTCATATCCATCGGCACCCAGGGGTACATACCAATCCTGGTTGCGCACCCCTTCGATATTGAAAGTGCGGGAAGGCCCGATAAGCGTGCCCAGGTCCTGGGCACCCCCTACAATATTGTAAAATGGCTCGGAATTGTCCAGTCCCAGCTTATAAAACTGTGAAACCGGAAGGTTCGGAAAATGCCTCCAGGTGGTCCCCTCGTCATAGGATTCGTACAGCCCGGCATCCGTCCCTGCCAGCAAATGCATCCCGTCCGACGGATCAATCCAAAGGGCGTGGTTATCACTGTGTTTTTCCCGCCCTGTCCCGAGGTAATCAAAGGTTTTTCCTCCGTCCCGCGTAACGTGTAAAAAGACATCCATCTGGTAAACCAGGTTTGGATCGGTAGGAGAAGCTTCTATTTCCTGATAATAATGCGGGCCGGTACCTCCAGAAGTATATTCGTTGCGGCGCTCCCAGCTTTCCCCTTTATCTTTAGAGCGGTAAAAACCCTTTTCGCCTTCCGAGGCTTCAATGGTGGCATAGACCAAATCCGGATCGGCTGGGGTGACGGCCAACCCTATTTTACCCATATCCCCACCGGGCAATCCGGAATCCACCTGCTTCCATGTGGTTCCATTGTCCGTGGATTTATATATTCCTGAATTCGGACCACCGGCCAGCAGTGACCAGACATGGCGGCGCCTTTGATAAGCCGCAGCATAGAGGATATCGGGGTTGGAGGGGTCAAATTCCACGTCTGTCACACCGGTATCTGCGTCGATCTCCAGTACGAGATCCCAGGTATTCCCCCCATCCTGCGACCTGTAGAGGCCGCGCTGGCCACCGGAGGCCCATAGTGGTCCTTCCGCTGCCACAAATACAACATTGTCATCCCTGGGGTCTACCAGGATTCTACCTATATGTTCGGATTGCGGTAACCCTTTGTTTTCCCAGGTCTTTCCCCCATCGGAACTGCGGTACACCCCGTCTCCCCATCCCACATGACGGCCACTTACATTTTCACCCGTTCCTACCCAAACGACTTCGGGATTTTGTGGGCTCAGGGCCACACAGCCGATGGAGTAAGAGGCCTGGGCATCAAAAACAGGTTTCCAGGTAGTTCCCCGGTTGGTTGTTTTCCATACCCCTCCAGACCCTACGGCCACATACCAGGTATTGAAATTCCGCGGATTCACAACAATATCTGCAATACGCCCGCCCATTACGGCCGGGCCAATTTCCCTGAACTCCAGGGCAGCAGCCACCGTTTCGAGGGATGGCGTATCCGAAGATTGGGCACACAGTCGAAATCCGAATAATACACTGACCGATAAGGCCAAAAGGAAGGTAGTCCTGAAATACGAAGACATTTTGCATTGTTTTGAAGGGGTGAAAAGCACCCTGGTTGGTGGTTAAAGATAGCCAATGCCCGTAAAAGATTCACAGGGCCAACGAACCTTTGAACATAGAAAAATCCCCTGAAAATTCCATCGGTTTTTATTACCTTTAATGTAAACAAGAGGATCCGAAACACTTTTGAACCTCACAAAATTAAAACGTTATGAATACCTGCACCTGCACCAATTGCGAATGTACCAAATGCAATTGCGGGAACTGCCGGGATGCCACTTGCCCCTGCACCTCCTGTAACTGCAGCCGTTGTGATTGCTGTAATTAAATGTGCCCGGCCCGTATGGGCTCTTCACCCCAAAAAACCAGTTATTCTATGGCCAAAATGCATGATTTCCTGTCTTATTTTAAAAAGAACAAAAACTTATCTGCCGAGGCTACCCCTGAAGGGTACTGCCCCAATTGCTGGGGGCGGCAGGAATACGGTGGTGCATTCTTCGATGCGGTCCGCAATTACAGTCACGACGTGGATTCCCACGACCCGCACGACGGTTGGGTGGTCGATTATGCCAAAAAGCATCTGAAGGGCATCCAGCTCATTCCGGAAGACGACCATTCTGTTTGCCAAAATTGCAAAGTGACCTACTATCCTGAGCACTGAACTGCCCCCAACATGAAGAAAACGCTGCTATTAATTACAACGTTCCTGGTCGTCTTTGTGATGTATGTCTGGGGCGGCCCGGGCATCAAGG
>CAZEQO010000086.1:3385-11729 GCA_964514365.1 uncultured Robiginitalea sp.
CCTGGTATTATTTACGAGCAGGGGTCAGGAGATTTCCGGTACCTGGAACGGGGTACTTGAAGTTCAGGGTATTCAACTCCCACTCGTCATCCATATAACTAAGGGTGACCCCGGCCTTACAGGGACCATGGACAGTCCGGACCAGGGGGCAACAGATATTGAAATCACTTCCCTGAGT
This sequence comes from uncultured Robiginitalea sp., assembly GCA_964514365.1. Taxonomy (GTDB): domain Bacteria; phylum Bacteroidota; class Bacteroidia; order Flavobacteriales; family Flavobacteriaceae; genus Robiginitalea. Next base: position 3,564 of record CAZEQO010000086.1, read on the forward strand.
TATGCCAATTCCAACCTGGAATTCGAGGTTGCCCCCATGGCGATTGCCTATACGGGAGCCCTGAACAAGGATGGGACGATAGTAGGGACCTTTACACAAATGGGGCAATCCCTGCCTCTTAATTTTTCCAGGGACCCGGTCGCAAAAAAGAAGTTGTTACGGCCACAGGAACCCAAAGCCCCTTACCCCTATTATTCCGAGGAGGTCGCTATCCCAAATCCGGGGAGCGGACTGACCCTGTCGGGCACCCTTACCCTGCCTTCCGAAAACGGGACTTTTCCCGTGGTGGTACTCATTAGCGGCAGCGGTGCCCAGAATCGGGATGAAGAGGTTTTTGGGCACAAGCCCTTCCTGGTCCTCTCCGATTACCTGACCCGTAAGGGGATTGGTGTGCTGCGCTATGACGACAGGGGGACGGGAAAATCTACAGGCAACCACTCTACCGCAACTTCCGAGGACCTCGCTACAGATGTGACAAGTGCAGTGGCCTTTCTGAAATCCCGGGAGGATATCGACTCCCGGAAAATAGGGCTTATTGGCCATAGCGAAGGAGGCCTTATTGCCCCAATGGTTTCCTCTAAATCCAATGATATCGCATTTATGGTACTTCTCGCAGGTCCCGGGATTTCGGGTTACGACATCCTTATGCTTCAGAGCGAACTGATTCGAAAAGCCAGCGGGGTGAGCGGGGAAGCCCTGAAAAAGGAAATGGATCTCACCCGGGGGGCGCTGGATTTGGTTCGCACTGTAGAAGATCCGGCCGAACTCAAGAAAGATCTGCAACAGTACTTTATTCAGGCCTTTGAAAAAGATCCGGAGCAAGTTCCCCAGGGTATGTCCGTAGAAGACATCGTTTCAACACAGGCAGATGCCCTGTCTTCTCCATGGATGCAGTATTTTATGCGATACGATCCTGCCCCGGCACTGGAGCAGGTAAAATGCCCTGTCCTGGCCCTGAACGGAGAAATGGACCTGCAGGTCCCTTCCCAGGTAAATCTGGAGGCGATTGACAAGCATTTAAAAGCGGGAGGGAATTCCGATGTGACGGTGCGGGAATTGCCCGGATTGAATCACCTCTTTCAAAATTCGGCCACAGGATCTCCGAGTGAATACGCCGCCCTGGAGGAAACCTTTGCTCCTGAAGCCCTCAAAGAAATATCAGACTGGATTTTGATACGCGTAAAATAAATCTGATGTAGGCTCAAATCGCGCAGACTTCAAAAAGGGTGTTATGAACCTGACGACTAAAATTATCCTCGTCCTAATCGTTTTCCATCTCCTGCTGGGCTTCGGATGGTTGTTTTATAAACTCTTGCCTGGCAAAGAAGACCGAAAACACCCTGACGAGACTTCTTCATCAGAAAAAGACACTTCTCCACCCGCGATGCCACCAGGCAAAAAATAGTAATAGGAGCCCTGAGGGGCCTGTAACCCAGACCGCAGATCCCCACCCCACCGCAGAAAACCTGCTCACGCTCCAGTTATCTTTCCTTTTTAGGCAGGCGTTTATTATCCTTGAGACTTTTGTGTATCATCCACTCCAACTGACCGTTGACACTACGAAACTCGTCATCTGCCCATTTCTCTACCTGCCTGAACAATTCAGGATCAATTCGCAATACAAAGGATTTACGCTTACTCACAGATCAGGCGTTTAAGGATCCTGCATTTACCACAGGAACAACTTCCTTATCCCCGCAAAGGACCACCATCAGGTTACTGACCATAGACGCCTTTTTATCGTCGTCGAATTCTATGATATTGTCCTGGGCCAGTTGCAGGAGGGCGTCCTCAACCATGGCAACAGCACCCTCAACAATCTTTTTACGGGCAGCTACAATGGCTACAGCCTGTTGTCTTTTGAGCATGGAACTCGCAATCTCGGGAGCGTATGCCAGGTAGCCAATACGGGCCTCCATCACTTTTATCCCGGCAATGCTCAACCGTTCTGTAATTTCAGTTTCCAGGGCTTCATTGACCTCATCCATCCCGGAGCGCAAGGTGAGCTCAGCCTGTTCGTCATCAAAATTGTCATAGGGATAGGACCCTGCCAGTTTTCGCACGGCCGCATCGGTTTGTACCCTTACAAATTCCTCGTAGTTGTCCACATCGAATGCCGATTTGTAGGTGTCTTCCACCTGCCAGACCAGGATTACATTAATCAGGATAGGGTTTCCTATCTTGTCATTCACCTTCACCCGCTCGCTATCGAAATTCCGGGCTCTCAGCGAGATACGCTGACGCGTATAAAACGGATTGGCCCAGAAAAATCCATTTTCCCGCACGGTGCCCTTGTAGGACCCAAAGAGAACCATGACCTTGGAGCCATTGGGATTCACGGTAAAGAACCCCCTCATAAACAACAAGAGAAAAGGGGCCATGATCAGAAACATCGGATTGCGGAAGAAAATTACCCCACCGATCATTACGACAAGCAGGATAAAAAGGACAAAGAGCATGACATAGCCACTGGAGGGCGCCAAGTGTTTTTCATTTTTCATAATAGTATTATTTTGATATCACTATAATACTACTTTTTTATGACATCTGCAAATACAGAATGGAAATCAGTGCTTATTGAAACAGCACATACCTGGGAGGCGTCAGCCCATTGAGCCGCATATATACCAACATTTGCCCCCTGTGGTGCGTTATGTGGTCAGTAAGCAAGAGGAAGATTTGCCGTTTAGAGCGGTCCAGGCCAGAATAGTCCAGGTGATTTGAAAGATCCACAGGATCGAATTGTTGGATCAACGCTATAGCCGCGTCAAAAGTCTCGTCGACAACCGCGATCATTTCCGCCTTGGATTTGTTGCCGACCTTGTAGACGAGATCCGTATTCCAGTCCCGCGATTCACGCCCGCCCAGGAGGGATTGACTATGCCAGTCCAATGCGTACCCGATATGCAATAAATTCTCGGCAAAGCTGAGGGATTCTGGTGCAGCCTTGAACTCGTACAACTCCTCCGGCATAGTTTCTGCGACTATCATAAGATATTTTCGGGATTGCTCCAAACGCTCTAAATAATCTGAAATAAATTCATCCTGTTGGGCAAATAAAGGGGTTGCCACCAGGCCAAGCATGGCGAAGCATACTGCGATTTGTAGCTGTTTCATGTTCCGTTTTGGGTTTAAAATGCGGTAGGCCCTTAGTGTCCGCTATTTGATTCTATTTTGAGCCCAGATGACTTGTAAACTCCTGAATATGATGTTGTTTATCTAATTCCCAGAATCCTCGAACACTATACCCGGCAGTCCTAATCCTTCGCTCTCCCGTTCAATATAATTAAGGTCACTATATAAATTGCGACTATGGTGAAGGGAATAGCGATAAACCTGTATTCGGGCAAAAGATACCACAGGGCCACAATGGAAATCGTTCGGGTCAAAGTATGAAAAATCCCTACCCAATGCTTTATAATCCACGAGAACGGCAGCCACATCAGTCCGGTCAGAATGCCAACAGACATCGGCAGGGAAGTATGGTCTACCAGGAAGAATGGGATGGCAATCGAGTATACGAGAATGGCCTGGGCTGCGGTAAAAAGGAACAGGGTGTCGAATTCATTTTTTGGCTTGCTTTTATCCAGGAAATTTTCACCCGTAAATTTTGAAAGGAACAGTCCTAAATAAACAATACTGCCCGTTCCGACAAAAATGGACCATACCGCAATAAAGTCCGAGAAAAAAATACCGATACATCCGATGATCGTCCAAACAATTAATCCAGCCAGAGGGGTCGCCAGGAATTTTTGATTTGAAAATTCAATCCGTTGTTCTTCAAGTGTTTTTTTCATTCTTTATGTGATTTCAAGGGGTCAAATTGGCTTTATATGGATCCGGTTTCAAATAATCTGTGTTTCCCTGAATCTGCTCCTAAAAACCATACGCCTTCTTTGCATTTTCAATTTGTTCCACCTCCGTAGTTTCCGGATAGAACACATACCTGGGAGCTAAAATGGGTTTAACCCGGTCGACAGTGATTGCTGTTATAGACGCAAAAGGGAAATGTCCACCTGTCATCTTAAACAATATACTTTCCATTTCGGGAAAATCAATAGACGACTTTTTAACGATTTTTGCTTTTCCCTTCACCTGAAATCCTTTCTGTACCAGAATGTCGATAAAACTCAAACAAACATTTTCATTCTGCATAATGTTCCGAATAGTTTGGGGGGAGGCAATATTCGCTACAATTATTTTATCCGTTCCGAAATAAGTGAAGATTTCTTTGGGTGAAACATTTGGCTCGTTTCCGACAGAAGCGGTTGCCAGCCAGCACAGCACACTTCTATCTATATATTCCCTAAGTTCTGGTGATAATTCCATTCGTTTTTGAGTGATCGACCCCTATTTATAGCCATAAATATAGAACTTATCCGCAACCCCGTTTAATTGAGGAAAAGAAGGGGTAATAGGGGACCCGCTCAAAGACCTCCTCTCGAAATATAGCAGAAAAAAAGACGACCCGCTTCCGGGTCGCCTTTCAATTATCAAGACGGATTTAGCATGCCTGAAGGCATTCTGACGTATTAAAACCGATCCAGGTTCATGACTTTATGCCACGCTGCCACAAAGTCTTTGGCAAACTTCTCTTTGGCATCGTCACAAGCGTAAACCTCCGCAAGGGCTCTCAGTTCAGAATTCGAACCAAAAATGAGGTCTACTCGGGACCCGACCCAGCGCAATTCCCCGGATTTGCGATCACGACCTTCAAAAACCTCTTCATCGGCATCCATTGCTTTCCAGATATTCCCCATATCCAGAAGGTTTACAAAAAAGTCATTGGTCAGCGTACCTGGACTATCTGTAAAGACTCCCTTCTGGGATCCGTCCCAGTTTGCGTTCAAAACCCGCATCCCCCCGACCAATACAGTCATCTCAGGGGCAGTAAGGGTCATCAGCTGGGCTTTATCCACAAGCAATTCCTCCGATTTTACAGAAAATTTGGTTTTGGTATAGTTTCTAAAACCGTCGGCCAAAGGCTCGAGGTGCTCAAAAGACTCCGCATCTGTCATCTCGGCTGTCGCATCCGTACGGCCCGGAGTAAAAGGTACGCTGATCTTATGACCGGCGTCGTGGGCGGCTTTTTCAACGGCGGCGCTACCTCCCAAAACGATCAAATCGGCCAGGGAGACTTTTTTGTTTCCGGACTGGGAATCATTGAATTTCTTCTGGATTGCCGTCAGGCCATCCAATACCCTACCCAATTGAACCGGGTTGTTCACCTTCCACTGGTTTTGGGGAGCCAAACGAACGCGCGCGCCGTTGGCACCTCCCCGATAATCTGAACCGCGGAACGTAGAGGCGGAAGCCCATGCAGCTCCCACAAGTTCTGAAATTCCCAAACCAGAGGACAGGATATCCTTTTTAAGGGCTTCTACATCTTTAGCATCAATGATATCATAATCGGCAGCGGGTACCGGATCTTGCCAGATCAAATCTTCCGCGGGTACCTCATCACCCAGATAACGAGCTTTAGGGCCCATATCGCGGTGCGTCAGTTTGAACCAGGCTTTCTGATAAGCTTCTTTGAATTCCTCAGGGTTGTCCAGGAAGTGACGGGATATTTTCTCATAGGCAGGGTCCATCCTCAGGGAGAGATCCGTGACCAGCATAAAAGGATCGTGTTTCTTGTTCGGATCCTGAGCATCGGGAACCGTACCCGCACCAGCACCATCTTTGGGCTTATACTGCCAGGCGCCTGCCGGACTTTTTGTCAGTTCCCACTCATAACCAAAGAGGTTTTCAAGGTACTTGTGGCTCCATTTGATGGGTGTATCGGTCCAGGCTCCTTCCAGGCCACTGGTAATGGTATCCGTACCCACTCCGGTTCCAAAGTTGCTTTTCCATCCCAGGCTCTGCATTTCGATGCCAGCCCCGGCAGGTTCAGCCTCCAAAAATTCCGCATCGCTGGCCGCACCATGGGTTTTTCCAAAGGTATGCCCTCCGGCAATCAGCGCCACAGTTTCGTAATCATTCATAGCCATCCGCCCAAAAGTCTCGCGAATGTCATGGGCAGCAGCCACCGGATCCGGATTTCCGTTAGGGCCTTCCGGATTTACATAAATGAGTCCCATATGGGCAGCCCCCATTTGCTTTTCAAGCTCTCCACTCTCACTGTATCTGGCCTTGTTTCCAAGCCATTCCTCTTCGGAACCCCAGTAAATATCTTCTTCCGGTTGCCAGATGTCTTCCCGTCCCCCGGCAAATCCGTACATAGGTAAGCCCATAGATTCATGAGCCACGTTCCCGGCCAGGATCAATAAATCCGCCCAGGATAATTTTTTACCGTATTTCTGCTTGACCGGCCACAGGAGTACCCGGGCTTTATCCAAATTAGCGTTATCGGGCCAGCTGTTCAGAGGGGCAAATCTTTGTGCTCCTGTTCCACCACCCCCACGACCATCGGCAATGCGGTAGGTACCCGCAGCATGCCAGGCCATCCGGATAAAAAACGGACCGTAATGACCATAATCCGCAGGCCACCAGTCCTGACTGTCCGTCATCAAATCGGTAAGGTCCTTTTTAACCGCGTCCAGATCCAGAGACTTAAAAGCTTTCTTGTAATCAAAGTCCGGATCCATAGGATCGGCGAGTTCAGAATGCTGACGCAGGATATTTAAATTCAATGAATTGGGCCACCAGTCGCGGTTGGTAGTTCCCCCACCCGCGGCTTGCTTCATTTCCCCGTTCAAAAACGGGCATTTACTCTCAGCGCTTGCGTTGCCATTATCCGAGTTGGCATTGTAAGACGTTGATGACTGTGTGTTATTTTCCATAGTTCTCTAAATTATTATTTTCGTAGGTGTCTCAAAGTAACGATAATCCGGGGGGATAACCCTGACCTGAGTCATTCGTAAAATTTATTTACAAATAAATTCCCCCTATGGTAGTCCCCGGGCCACAAAGAGCTATAAATTTAACGAATTTTCAACCCATCAAAAAGGGGGCGGTCATCTAATTCTGATTAAAACTAAAACAAGTGAAAAGATGTGATATCCTCATTATTGGAGGAGGGCTTACGGGCTTGTTGGTGAAACACTTACTTCGTACAACAACTTTCAAAAGCATCTTAATCGAAGGTAGGGAGCGGCTGGGCGGGCGAATTTATTCCACTCCCGCTGATGCACAAAACCCACCTGTAGAGATGGGGGCTACCTGGTGGGGTCCGAAACACACCCGGTTAAAAGCCTTGTTGAAAACCCTGGATATCCCTGTTTTTCCCCAACGGCTGGGAGAACAAGCAATTTATGAACCCATTTCAACCAGCCCGTTTCAACTCGTAACCCTACCCGAAGAGGACCAGCCCAGCTTTCGGATTGGTGGGGGGACTTCCACGCTTATTCGAACACTGGCATCAACGCTGCCTGAAGAGGAAATTCATCTGGAAACCCAGGTAACAGGTATAACCGAAACTACAGGTGGCTTACGGGTGGAATGCCCGGAAGGACACTATCACGCTCGTCTCGTCGTTTCGACACTCCCGCCTTATCTGCTAAATAAAACCGTTAAAATCACCCCACCCCTGCCCATGAATCTGTCTGAAATCATGGAACAGACCCATACCTGGATGGGAGAATCCATTAAATTCGGACTGGTGTACGACCACCCTTTTTGGAGGGAAGCCCGCACCAGCGGGACTGTTTTCAGTAATGTGGGGCCGGTAACCGAAATGTATGACCATTCTGATTTTGAGGACGACCACTATGCCCTGAAGGGTTTTATAAACAGCAGTTTTTATACGCTCTCGGAAACCGAAAGGCGCACCCGCGTCCTTAGGCAGTTGCGGGGATATTACGGTGACGTTGTCGATACCTATCGCACCTACACCGAAAAGGTCTGGGCCCGGGAGCCCCTCACATACGCCCCTTATGACAAGCCCGTTTTTCCACATCAGAATAATGGAAATAACCAATATCAAAAGGCATGGCTTGGGGGTAAATTACTCATTTCCGGTTCTGAAACCGCCCCGCAATTCCCCGGGTATATGGAAGGGGCCGTTCAAAGTGCGAATTGGGTAGCGGATTACATCAACAATCTCATTTACGATAACTATACATTTAAAAAGAACTAATTTCCAAACCTATGAGAATCACAAAGCTCCTCCCTGTTCTGCTGTTACTGCTATGCGGAATCTTCAATTCCTTTGCGATGATCTCTTCC
>CAZEQO010000087.1:0-10678 GCA_964514365.1 uncultured Robiginitalea sp.
GATAACTCCGCACATTGGTCAGAAAGAATTATATGTTACTTCAGGACATTATGAAAACTACGGAAAGGATTCGTTTAAACCGATTTCCACTCCCCAGGAAGGTGAGGAATTCATGCTCAAACCCATGAACTGTCCGCACCATTGCGAGATTTACAATGCCAGACCCTACAGTTACCGGGAGCTGCCAAAACGCTTTGCGGAATTCGGAACCGTTTATCGCTATGAACAGAGTGGGGAATTACACGGGCTGACCCGTGTGCGCGGTTTTACCCAGGACGATGCACATATTTTCTGCACCCACGAACAGCTGGATCAGGAGTTTAAGGAGGTGATTGACCTCTCCTTGTATGTACTGACCTCCCTGGGCTTTGACGACTACACTGCCCAGGTATCTGTCCGGGACCCCGAAACCCCTGAAAAGTATATCGGGTCCGTCGAGAACTGGGAAAGGGCGGAAGCGGCCATCATCAACGCCGCCCGTGAAAAAGAAATGAATTTTGAAATTGTCCCCGGGGAGGCTGCATTTTACGGGCCGAAACTGGATTTTATGGTCAAGGATGCCCTGGGGCGCAAGTGGCAACTCGGGACGATACAGGTAGATTACAACCTGCCGGAACGCTTTGACCTCACCTATAAAGGCAGCGACAATGAGTCCCACCGCCCGGTTATGATACACCGCGCTCCTTTTGGGAGCATGGAGCGGTTTGTGGCCCTCCTCCTGGAGCATACCGGAGGGAATTTTCCACTCTGGCTAACGCCGGTTCAGGCTATCGTACTGCCGGTCAGTGAGAAACACGAAAAATACGCTCAAAAAGTTTTAAAATCCATGGAAAATTGCGAAATTCGCGCCCTCGTGGACGCTCGCAGCGAGACGGTGGGGAAAAAAATCCGGGAAGCCGAGATGCAGAAACTGCCGTTTATGCTCATTGTAGGCGACCAGGAAATGGACCAGGGTACCATTTCAGTGCGAAGGCATGGGGGCGAAGATCTGGGAGCCCAGTCGGTGGAGGCATTTTCAGACTTGGTCAAAAACGAAATAAATAGTACCTTAAAGAGGTTCAAAGAAGTTTAATTAAAAAATAAAGTCATAGCAATAAGAAGAAGATTCAGGCCACGGCCCAAAAGGGAGAATAAGTTTCCCCACAGGATTAACGATAAAATTACTGCCTCAGAAATTCGACTGGTCGGTGATAACGTAGAAATGGGAGTTTATCCGACCCGTAAAGCCATGGAAATGGCAGAAGAACAAGGTCTTGACCTTGTGGAGATCTCACCGAAAGCGGATCCCCCGGTTTGTAAGGTCATTGACTATAAGAAGTTTCTATACGAGCAGAAGAAACGCGACAAGGCCATGAAGGCCAAGGCTACCAAGGTAGTTGTAAAAGAAATTCGATTTGGTCCAAACACCGACGACCACGATTACGATTTTAAAAAGAAGCACGCAGAAAAATTCCTGAAAGAAGGCGCCAAGCTTAAGGCCTATGTATTTTTTAAGGGAAGGTCTATCGTGTATAAAGATAAAGGGGAGATATTATTGCTCCGCCTGGCTACGGACCTGGAAGATTTCGGAAAGGTCGAACAGATGCCAAGGCTCGAAGGAAAGCGGATGACAATGTTTATCGCCCCGAAGGCAAAAAAATAATTAGCGAGAAAGCGAACTATTAATTTAACGAGGAAGAGATGCCCAAGATGAAGACAAAGTCCAGTGCCAAAAAGCGCTTTAAGCTTACAGGTTCTGGAAAGATCAAGAGACAGCACGCCTTTAAGAGCCATATCTTGACCAAAAAGTCGAAAAAGCGAAAGCTTAAACTGACGCATTCTACATTGGTCCATAAGTCCGATGAGAATAGTATCAAAGAACAATTGCGCTTAAAATAAGCCGCGATTGAACCGGTAAAATGTGTAACCCTGGAGTCAGGCCCAAAAAGTGTCCGTAACAACGGGACGCCTGCTACAAAAAACAAAGAAACATGCCAAGATCAGTAAATTCAGTTGCTTCAAGAGCCCGTCGTAAAAAGGTGATGAAGCAAGCCAAAGGGTACTTTGGAAGACGTAAAAACGTCTGGACAGTAGCCAAAAACGCGGTAGAGAAGGCGATGGTGTACGCCTACAGAGACCGCAGAACCAAAAAACGTAATTTCCGTTCCCTGTGGATTGCCCGGATCAATGCCGGAGCCCGGATGCACGGAATGTCTTATTCGGAATTCATGGGTAAGGTAAAGGCCAATAATATCGACCTGAACCGAAAAGTTCTCGCCGATCTGGCTATGAACCACCCGGAGGCCTTTAAGGCTGTTGTGGATAAGGTAAAATAGAACCCGTTTATTTTCTCGCATAGACCCCGGCCCTTGCCGGGGTTTTTTTTTACCCCCCCCCGCCCCGCAACTTAAGCTCAGTACTCAACTACATTCACAACGCTTCGCAAGCCTAAAGGAAACCAAAAGGCCGGGAACGCAGGCGCAGCCTTCCCTTATTATCCCGTTGACCTTCCATTCTGCGCTTGTGATTTACACGCCCTGCAGGGTAAGCAGGAGTGTCCGGCCCGCAGCTCGATTTCGGTGTTCGCACAGGTATACCCCCTGCCAAATACCGAGGTTCAGCCCCCCGCTGCTGATGGGAAGCGTCAGGGAGCTGCCCATCAGGGATGCCTTTATATGGGCGGGCATGTCGTCAGAACCTTCGAAGGTATGCTCGTAATAGGTTTGATCCTCAGGAACCATAACATTTATATGTCGCTAAAAATCCCCACGGACAGTAGGATCCGCATTTTCATTCAGGGTCAGGCTGGCCGAAGTGTGCTTTATAAAGATATGCAACAGGCCGGTCTGAACCTGGGACAGTTCGGGAAGTTGCCGCTCAATTTCCCTGGTAATCAGGTGAAAACCCCGGGAATAGGGACGCAATTGGAATTCGCGCTGTAGCCAGGTCATGATTTCATGAAGATTATGTTAAACGAGGTGGGAAATGTACATATAAATATAACTTTACCGCAAACGCATCACCGATGGATCTTACTCCGGTTAAACTCATCGTTACCGATATGGATGGGACCTTGTTGAATTCCCGTCACCAGGTCAGTTCCCGTTTCTTTGAATTATTTGAAGCCCTGAGCGAACACGGTATTCAGTTTGCCGCTGCCAGTGGCAGGCAGTACGAGAGTATTGCGGTTAAATTGACGCCTGTCCTCGATCAGCTGGTGGTTATCGCGGAAAACGGTGGCCTTGTGCGCCATCAGGGACGGGAACTGCTCTCCACCCCTCTAGACCCCGGTCTTCGGGACCAGGTGCTGGAACGCCTTGAAAACATCCCCGGAACCCATGTGGTGCTCTGTGGGAAGGACACTGCCTACCTGAAGCCCCCCACTCCTGAATTTGAGCGCCAGCTCAAGGAGTATTATGGCGCCTTTGAATATATGGACCGGCTGCGGGGCTTTCCGGGGGAAATCATGAAGATTGCGGTCTATCATTTTGAGAGTTCGGAGCAGTATATTTTTCCGGAAGTACAAGGCTTTGAGAGCGACCTTAAGGTAAAGGTCTCCGGGGCGCACTGGGTAGATATCTCAGACCCTCTGGCCCACAAAGGGCACGCCCTGGAGCACGTCCAGAAACAATTGGGGATACTCCCAAAGGCCACAATGGTATTCGGGGATTACAACAATGATCTGGAAATGCTCACCCAGGCTGAATTCAGCTTCGCCATGGCCAACGCACATCCGAATGTTTTGAAAACAGCGCGCTACCAGACCGGCAGCAATGACCAGGAAGGTGTGGAATCGGTGCTCACCCGCCTGCTCGAACAACTCTCTTAGGTCTTCTGTTTCTTTTTCCGGGCGGCCGGAAAGAGGATATTATTTAAAATCAGGCGGTAGCCGGGGGAATTCGGATGTAATTCCAACTCGGTTTTCGGGTCTCCCACCCGGTGCTGATAATCCTCCGGATCGTGTCCCCCATAGAAGGTAAAAAAGCCCCTGCCTTTAATACCGTGGATATATCGGGCTTCCCCGTTGAGCCGGTTTTCCCCTAAAACGAGGACTGTTGGTTTTACCTCTGCAGGTGCAAAAGCAGTGGTTTGGCCCATAAAACCTTTGACCAGGGCCGTGTGGTTCTGACAGAGCATGGTTGGGACCGGATCCCATTTGGCGGAAAAATCCATGAGCGTAAAATAATCGGACTCCTTGGGAACATCTTCCCGTTTGTTGGTCATGTCGATGGAAGAAAACTCATAGCGCCTTGGATTCCGCTCCAAAATAAAATCCCTGAAGGCAAAAGTTTTACTGTAATCCAGTTGCTGCTGGTAATTCGGATCTGAAGGATCCCCGTCGAACATGGGTTCGCAAATATCGACTCCTTCAGCGGCCAGGGCGATATCGAAACTATCCGTGGCGGAGCACATGGCAAACATAAACCCCCCACCGATCACATAATTCCTGATTTTCTGGGCCACTGCCGACTTCTCCTCAGAAACCTTCTCATACCCCAGTCGGGCCGCAAGGGCTTCGGCTTCCTGTTTTCCTTCAATATACCAGGGTGCCGTGCGATAGGCACCGTAAAATTTACCGTATTGACCGGTAAAATCCTCGTGATGCAAATGGAGCCAGTCGTAGATAGCGAGTTTGTCATCGAGGACCTCTTCATCGTAGAGGGTGACATAGGGAATCTCCGCAAAGGCCAGGACCATGGTCACAGCATCGTCCCAGGGCTGATTTCCCTTAGGCGAATACACTGCAATCTTTGGTGCTTTCTCCAGGATCACGGCTTCCATGTTCTGGGACGGACTCGCTATGGTTTCCAGGATTTCAGTGGCCTGAGCATCCGAGAGGACTTCAAAAGATACCCCCCGGATCTTGCATTCATTTCGAATGGCCTCTCCATCGGGAATCAGGAAGGACCCCCCCCGATAATTGAGCAGCCATTGTACTTTTTGTTGTTTGGTCAGCACCCAGTAGGTGATGCCATAGGCCTTCAGATGGTTTTCCTGCCCTTCTGCATCCATCGGGATTAAAACCACAGAGGCCCGGAGTGAGGCACATCCGAGTAGAAATGCCAAAACCAGAAAAATCCAAAAAAAAGGTAAAAGTCGGGAAGTGCTTTTGTGTTTAGAAGGGTACATCATCATCCGGATCTGCTCCCGGCAGGTCGTTCATAGAACTGCCAAAGGCCTGTTCGGCATCGGGAAGATTCCGGGTTATAAACGGATTCTCTCCCTCTGCATTCATTTTCGATTGAAACTCGAATGGAGAGTCAAAGTCATCCAAATTATCAAATTTACCCAGATTGGCAATAAACTTTAACCGAATATTATCTAATCCCCCGTTCCGGTGTTTGGCCACGATAAACTCCGCCTGGCCCTGGGTAGGGGTACGCTCTTCGTCGTCCCACTCGTCAATTTTATAGTATTCCGGACGATAGATAAAGGATACGATATCGGCATCCTGTTCAATAGCCCCGGATTCCCTGAGGTCGGAGAGGATCGGCCGTTTGCTGCCCCCACGTGTTTCCACGGCCCGGGAGAGCTGGGAGAGCGCAATAACCGGCACATCCAGTTCCTTGGCCAGGGCCTTGAGGTTTCTGGAGATCATGGAAATTTCCTGCTCCCTGTTGCCACCCTTCTGACTCGCCCCGGAGGTCATAAGCTGCAGGTAATCCAGAACGATAAGTTTTATTTTATGCTGGGAAGCCAGTCTGCGCGCCTTGGCACGAAGGTCAAAAATAGACAGGGAAGGTGTGTCGTCTATAAACAGAGGGGCCTTCTCCAGGGTCTTGACCTTTACGTTGAGTTGTTCCCACTCGTGTTTCTCCAAACGACCCGTTCGCAGCTTTTCTGAGGAAAGGCCGGTTTCCGAAGAAATCAGACGGGTAATCAGCTGCACGGAAGACATCTCCAGGGAAAAGAATGCCACGGGTATATTTGCGTTGACTGCAATATTACGGGCCATTGAAAGGGTCAGGGCGGTTTTACCCATCCCGGGACGTGCCGCTATAATGATCAGGTCACTGGGTTGCCAGCCCGAGGTCAGGCGGTCAACTTTGTCAAACCCGGAAGGAATACCACTGAGTCCCTCTTTGTTCGAAATCTCCTCAATTTTCTTCTTGGCCTGGATAACCAGGTTCTGGGCCGTTTCCGCAGAGCGCTTCAGATTGCCCTGGGTAACTTCATAAAGTTTGGATTCCGCATTGTCGAGCAAATCGAAAACATCGGTTGCCTCGTCATAAGCCTCTTCAATGATCTCGCTGGAAATCTTAATAAGGCTGCGCTGAATGTATTTCTGAAGAATGATACGCGCATGGAACTCAATATGGGCTGAGGACGCGACCTTTTGGGTCAATTTTATCAGGTAAAAGTCACCTCCGGCCACTTCGAGTTTTCCATCGGTCTTCAATTGGGCCGAAACGGTTAATAAATCCACCGGTTGCGAAGATTCAAACAGCTTAAAAATCGCCTCGTAAATATAACGGTGGCTCTCTTTGTAGAAGACATCGCGGTGCAAAATATCGATTACCTCATCGACACCTTTTTTATCGATCATCATTGCACCAAGCACAACTTCCTCTAAATCAACGGCTTGTGGGGGTATTTTCCCTTTCTCCAGAGGTATAACCCCAGGAGTTCCGACTTTTCGGCCCACTAATGCCCTTGATTTTTCCATAGCTTCAAAAGTAGAAAATTAACATTAAGTTAATCCTGCAAGTGCGGTCCGGATATTCACCGTTCATTCACAATACAGCTGTTAATAAGTTACAACTTAATGTTGATAACAAAAAAATCCAGAGGTCATTCCTCCGGATTTTTTCTAAATCATTAGTTACAAAAGGATTACCCTTTAAACACCCCCATACCGGTGTACTTTTCCATCCGTTTTGCAATCAAATCCTTTGGTGATAACTTTTCGAGGTCCTGATAGTGCTTTGCAATTTTGTCCCGGACGATTTCAAAAGTCCTTTCCCGGTTGGCATGTGCACCCCCTGCAGGCTCCCTTACGATCTCATCGATCAGTTTTAATTTTTTCATATCAGTGGCAGTGAGCTTAAGCGCATCCGCGGCCTGTTCTTTATATTCCCAACTGCGCCACAGGATAGAAGAACAGGATTCGGGTGAGATTACGGAGTACCATGTGTTCTCCAACATCAGTACGGAATCCCCTACCCCAATTCCAAGTGCTCCCCCGGAAGCGCCTTCCCCTATAATCACAACGATAATGGGTACTTTAAGGCGGGTCATTTCCAGGATATTCCGGGCAATAGCTTCCCCCTGCCCGCGTTCTTCAGCTTCAATACCCGGGTAAGCCCCAGGGGTATCGATAAAGCAGACGACAGGAATCCCGAATTTCTCGGCCGAACGCATCAGGCGCAGGGCTTTGCGATACCCTTCCGGATTCGCCATCCCGAAATTGCGGTATTGCCTTGTTTTCGTATTGTAACCCTTTTGCTGGCCGATAAACATATAGGACTGATCCCCTATTTTTCCGAGTCCGCCGATCATGGCTTTGTCGTCCTTTACCGTGCGGTCTCCGTGCAATTCTAAAAAGGTATCCCCGCAAATGGCGCGAATATAATCCAGAGTGTAGGGGCGGTTTGGATGGCGCGAGAGTTGAACCCGCTGCCATGCGGTGAGGTTTTTATAGATCTCTTTACGGGTATCAGCGAGCTTCTTTTCAATTTGCTTGCAGGTTTCCGTAACATCCACATCGCTCTCTTCCCCGATAAGCGCACATTTTTCGAGCTGCTCCTCCAGCTCTTTTATGGGCAATTCAAAATCCAGGTACTCCATGGACAGTATAAAATTTTGGATGAATGATCAGGGCAAAGATAAACTATCTTGGAAAACCTCCTTCCTTTGCCCCGCCCCAAAAGTATGAAATATCAGCGTTTGGCTTTTTGCAGAAGGTAGATTCCGAGAATCCCGAAAAACACATTGGGTAAAAGCACAGCCAGCAGGGGTGGAAATCCGGACTGTTCAGCCAGGGTACTGAATACCTTATCCATAAAAATATAGATAAAGGCCACCCCAATCCCGAAGGCCAGGTTGGCACCCATGCCTCCCCTTCTTTTCGCCGAGGACACCGCAACCCCGATAATAGTCAGGACAAAAGCCGTTATGGGAAGGGCCCAGCGTTTGTACAGCACCATAACATAGGTATTGACATTCGACGCACCTTTGCGCCTCTGCACACGGATAAATTCGTTGAGTTCAAAGAGGTTTTTGGTCTCTCCGATATAGGAAACCGGGGTGAGGTCGTCGATCTGGAAGGCAAAGAGCGTATCCACGCGCCGTTTGGTCACCACTTCTTCAACATCCCCCCGCAAGTCCCTGCGGGTATAGGAAGTAAGCCGATACACACTGTCTGCCGGTACCCAGCGAATGTTGGCAGAACTGATTTTGTATTGCAGGGTGCCGTCTTCAGAAAAATGTTCGTAGGTAAAGTTATAGCCGATTTGCCGCTCCGGATCAAAAGAACTGACATATATGTAATCGCTCTCACCGAGCTGGTTAAAAATATTCTTGGTCTCCCGGTCCTGATTTTTCTTTTTCAGGTATTTAAATTTAAACTCATTGTATCCCTTACTGGCTGCCGGCACGATAAACATTCCCATAATAAACATCACTATGGCAATAATGGTAGCTCCAATCCAGTAGGGCCTTAAAAACCGGCTGAAAGAGACCCCCGAAGAGAGGATGGCGACAATTTCAGTGTTATTCGCCATTTTTGAGGTAAAGAAAATGATGGCGAGAAATAGAAAAATCGGAAAGAGTAAATGCCCGATGTAGATGGTAAAATTTACGTAATAGAGGATAATTTCCATCAGGGGAGCCTCATTGTCGATCATCTTGCCGATCTGCTCCGCCAGGTTGAGCATGATGCCGATAGGCACAAAAAGAAGCAGCATCAACCCGAAGGTCAACAGGTATTTCTTTAGGATATACCGGTCGATAATACCCATACCTCTACAGTCGTTTATCCATTTGACGTACCATTTTATCCTTCCACGGGCCAAAGGTCCCATCCAGGATCCGGCGCCGCGCCTCCCGTACCAGCCACAAGTAAAAGCCAAGGTTATGAAGGGTGGCGATTTGCTTTCCAAGATACTCATTTGCGGCAAAAAGGTGCCTGAGATACGCCCGGGAATACTCCCGGTCTGCAAAGGTCAGCCCCATAGGATCCAGGGGGGTAAAATCCGTAGCCCACTTCCTGTTTTTGATATTGATAGTCCCCTCTGAGGTAAAGAGCATCCCGTTCCGTGCATTGCGGGTGGGCATCACGCAGTCGAACATATCCACCCCCAGCGCGATGTTCTCCAGGATATTGATCGGCGTTCCCACCCCCATCAGATACCGCGGTTTGTCTTCGGGCAAAATGCTGCAAACTGCATCGGCCATCGCATAGAGTTCTTCGGCCGGTTCCCCTACCGACAAGCCGCCAATGGCATTCCCTACCGCATCTTTCCCAGCGATATACTCGGCGGACTTTTTTCTTAAGTCCGGGTATACAGATCCCTGGACTATCGGGAAGAAGGACTGCTGATAACCGTACAAGGGGGGTGCTTTTTTAAGGTGCTCAATACAGCGGTCGAGCCAACGATGCGTCATATGCATGGATCGCTCGGCATAGTCGTATTCGCAAGGATAAGGCGTGCATTCGTCAAAGGCCATGATGATATCTGCGCCGATACTCCGCTGCAATTCCATAACCCGCTCCGGGGTGAATACGTGAAGGGAACCGTCAATATGTGATTTAAACTTCACCCCTTCTTCCCGCCACTGTCTGTGAGAATCGCGCGGTCCCAGCCCATAAAGGCGTGCAGGCCACCGGCTGCTTCGAGGATTTCCATACCCGGACGCAGAAACAGGTGGTAGGTATTCCCCAGGATGATGTCCGGGTCGATCTCTTCCCGCAACTCTTTCTGGTGGATCCCCTTAACGGAGGCCACCGTTCCCACAGGCATAAAAATAGGGGTCCGGACCGGACCGTTGGCCGTTTCAAAAAGACCTGCTCGGGCACGGGTCCCGGGGTCGGTATGTTCGAGGGTAAATCGCATGTCGGGCGGGGTCAAAGATACACAACTCGCCTGCATTCCACAGTAAAGAAACCCTTAAAGTTACCCCTTAAAAACCGTTGATAAATTGTAACAACAACCTTTGTTCAAGCAGAAGAATGCCCGTACTTTTGGGAAACCAAAAAAAAACAAAAATGTCGGAAATACAGGATATGGAAGCCCTTGTTACGCAGGTGCGAAGGGATATCGTCCGGATGGTGCACAAGGTCAATTCGGGACACCCCGGGGGCTCCCTGGGTTGCACGGAATTTTTTGTGGCCCTCTTTAATGAGGTCATGGACATAAAGGACACTTTTGAGATGGACGGTATTGGGGAAGATCTGTTTTTTCTCTCCAACGGCCATATCTCGCCGGTGTACTACAGCGTGCTGGCGCGAAGGGGGTATTTCCCGGTTGAAGAACTCAGCACCTTCCGCCTGATCAATTCCCGCTTGCAGGGGCATCCTGCGACCCACGAACACCTTCCCGGAATCCGTATCGCTTCCGGATCTTTAGGGCAGGGCATGTCGGTGGCCATTGGAGCAGCCCTGGCTAAGAAACTCAACAAAGACCCGCACCTGGTCTACAGCCTCCATGGGGATGGGGAACTGCAGGAGGGACAAATTTGGGAAGCTGTGATGTTTGCC
>CAZEQO010000087.1:10688-11641 GCA_964514365.1 uncultured Robiginitalea sp.
AGAGGTGATGCCCCTGGGAGATGTTAAAACCAAATTTGAAGCCTTCGGGTGGGAGGTGCTCACCTTAAAGGAGGGAAATAACCTCCGGGCGGTTATCACTACCCTGGAAAAGGCGAAATCCCTTACCGGAAATGGGAAGCCCGTGGCCATAATCATGGATACGGTGATGGGCAACGGGGTTGACTTTATGATGCATACCCATGCCTGGCACGGGAAGGCTCCCAATGATGAGCAACTGGAAACAGCCCTTGCCCAAAACCCTGAAACCCTGGGGGATTACTAATACTTAAACCAGAAGACCGATGATAAAATATACAGATCAGGGCAAAAACGATACCCGAAGCGGCTTTGGCGCCGGGCTGGCCGAATTGGGCAGGAAGAACCCAAAAGTTGTCGCCCTGTGCGCAGACCTGGTGGGATCGCTGAAAATGGATGAATTTATCGGCGAAAACCCGGACCGCTTTTTCCAGGTAGGTATTGCAGAGGCCAATATGATGGGGATCGCCGCCGGGCTCACCATTGGGGGCTATATTCCCTTTACAGGGACCTTTGCCAATTTCTCCACCGGACGGGTTTACGACCAGATCCGCCAATCTATCGCCTATTCGGGGAAAAACGTTAAAATATGTGCTTCCCATGCCGGGGTTACCCTGGGGGAAGATGGAGCGACACACCAGATCCTGGAAGATATTGGCCTGATGAAAATGCTCCCGGGAATGTCCGTGATCAATCCCTGCGACTACAACCAAACCCGCGCGGCCACACTCGCTATTGCTGAACATGAGGGACCCGTTTACCTGCGCTTTGGAAGGCCCAAAGTTGCAAACTTCACCCCTGTGGATCAGACCTTTGAAATCGGAAAAGCCCTTATATTGCAACCGGGCACGGACGTGACGATCCTGGCCACCGGGCATTTGGTTTGGGAGGCCCTTATCGCTGCAGAAAATCTGGCC
>CAZEQO010000088.1:0-2868 GCA_964514365.1 uncultured Robiginitalea sp.
CCAATATTCGGCCACTTTGTATGTGCTGCATCAGGGAAAATTAGCTGCCCAGGGCAGTCCCAGGGTGTTTCGGGTCAAACCGCTGCCGGGCGATTCCCCGGATATGGATTTCCAGTCGGTGGCCAACTTCCAGCAACAAACCTCAAACCTGCTTCGGGAAACCTCCCTTGGGCGGAAAAACCTCGATGAAGCCGAAGAGCGCTTGCGGTATATGGAGGCGGCCCTGCCGCGTACCCCAGGGGCTACGGAAGCCCATTTTAAGGAATTTGAGAGACTGCGAGTACAACTGGCTGAATTGAAGATGCGCCTGATGGGGGACCCCATCTTACAGCAAAAAAACGAATCGGTTTCCCCCTCCATTACCTCAAGGGTAGGCGGCGTGGCCTATGGGCATTGGGATACCCGCCAGGAGCCCACGGCCACCCAAAAGGCCCAGATAGAATCGGCAGCCCGCGATTATCAGGCCTTTAAAGGCGACTTAAAGAGTTTTATGGACGACCTTGAAGCGTTTCAGGCCGAACTGCAGAAAGCCGGCGCTCCCTGGACGCCGGGACAGAAACTGGATTAACTAAATTTTCGGCAGATCCGATCCGAAAAGTTGTAAGGGACAAATGATCGAAGTACGGGATCGGCGGTTTTCAACGACCCTGTTTCCGGTCCTGGAAGTAAATGCGATTATGCTCATAATCGTATATCATATTAAATTCGAGCAGGAGCTCCTGCCCAATCAGCCCGAAGGACTGGTTATTAGAAAATGCCTTCACGGAAACGGGATCTGTGGGAATAACCGTCCGGACGTTGCGCCATTCTTTGCCTGCTAGCCTCACGCCCTTAATTTTACCCCTGAGGTTTTCGGTAATGGTGGTATCGGCAGAAAAGCCCTTTACTTCTTTTCTCCCTTTTTTCAGGGCGATACCGGGTTCTGCCATAGCGTTTGGGAACAAGTGGATTTCGTCCGGACTGGCCGTATCCAGAGCCATTATATAGCCTGCGTAATCACCTTCCGGGGAGAGGAGGAAAGTCTCAATCCCAATCTTGTTATTGTCTACTTTGTGGGACACAACTTCCTTCCAATCCTTTATATCTGTGGAGTCCAGAGAATCGTAAAAGGCCATTATTTTCCGGTCAGCGTCAATTTTCAAGATGTGTTTTTCAAAAAGATCGTAGCCAATAATCCCGTCCACCGGGATTTTAAAGTAACCTGATAAATGGTCCAGCTCAATGACTTCCAGAGAAACTTTTTTTAAAGTGAACTTTCCAATATTCAGGGTATTTTCCCCAGAAGTCTGGGATCGGATCGTCTTGCCACTTGTTCCAATATTCGATTCCCCCGTGTAAGTCAAATCCAGTTCCGGGGCTACCGATTTGTTTAATACGGTTATCCCGGCCCCTGAATCAAACATAAAATTCAAAGGGCGGGATCCATTAATATCCAGGTGTATAAAAATAATGTTATCGGCCAGCTCAAAAGGAACTTGCCCAAGGGGTTGTCCTGTCACAGTTGTCCCCCAGATCAAAAACAGAAAGTATGTATAACGCTTGAGGCAACCCATATATCAAAATGATTTTGTTAGTAATCGTCTAAGGGTTCTATCCCGGATTTTTGGAGTACTGCATTTACCTTTGGTATTTCCTTTGTCAGTATGGATTCCAAAGTTGAGGTTTGCTTTTCAAGTTCAGCAGAAAGTTCCCGGTACACTTTGTACGCCCCATCGGTGGGTTTCGCATCCCCCGTTTCCACGCTACGCCTGAGGGAGGCCAGGCGGTTATTCAGCTTGATCGGAAAATTCAGCGGGTCCTGGTTCGATTGGTTCTGGACCTGATAGAGTTCTTGTTCCACAGCACTGAGGTCATCAAGGAAAGGCTGCAGTGTTTTCTCGTATTCCCGGTCCGGGATACGCTCCCGGTTTTCTGAAATGTGCGATTTCATCTTACGGATCTCAATAACCGCCTCGTTAGCCGTGCTGGTCTTTGCCATGATCTTATTGGAGAGTTCAAACTGCTCCTGAAGGTCGGCCTCTGAGATACCTTTTAGGTTAGGATCCATATGGATGGCAAAAGGATAGACTTGTTCCCCTTCACCCGCCTTTAAGCGTATTTTATAATCGCCCGGAGGAGCTTTTGGCCCCCTTTGCGGACGGGCACTCCAGATAATCATACCATCAAACGTCGTGGCACCCGGGTACCTGAGATCCCAGGTAAAGGTATTGAGCCCCCGGGCCGTCGTGGGTTTGGAGGAGCCCCCTCTTTGCCACCAGGGGAGATCCGGGTCTTCCTCATATTCAGCCTGACTGCCGGTGAAGGTCTCTACCACCCGGTCCTGTGCATCCAGGATTTCAATGGTAATGGTGTCCAGTGCTTCTTTAAGGTAGTATTGAATGGTCGCATCTGAAACGCCGCGAATGGCATCGCCGGGTTCAAAAAGAACCGCAGATTTGTCTTTAAATGCCGGGGAATACTGTCGGATCGGCCGGATGTCATCCAGGATCCAGAAGCCCCGCCCGTGTGAACCGAGGACTACATCGTCATCCTTCACCACCAGGTCCCGGATGGGGGTATCCGGCAGGTTGAGTTGTAAAGACTGCCACCGGGCCCCATCGTTCATTGAAAAATAGACCCCGTGCTCCGTAGCCAGAAAAAGCAATCCCTGCCGGACCGGATCTTCCCGAACAGCCCGGGCAAAATGCCCGTCGGCAATCCCGTCGGTGATTTTTGTCCAGGTCTTGCCGTAATCGTGGGTTTTAAAGACATAGGGCTGCCGGTCATCTACCTGATAACGGTTCGCTGCCAGGAAGAGGGTCCCGGGCCGGTGTTTGGATTCGTCGATAATGCTGATACGCGAAAATTTAGGGAGGCCTTCCGGGGTGA
>CAZEQO010000088.1:2904-3570 GCA_964514365.1 uncultured Robiginitalea sp.
GCCCATATGGTATTGATATCGTGCCAGGACGGGGCCAGCGCAAAAACCGTGGCATAAATCTCCGGCCCGTTCATATCCATGGTGATCACACCTCCGGTTTTACCCAGGGTGGAGGGGTCGGCATAGGTGAGGTCCGGGCTTATTTTTTCCCAGGACTGCCCGTCGTCCGTGGTTTTCCAAACGTGCTGGGAACAGGTGTACATGACCCTGGAATCCTGTGGGGCAAACATAATGGGGAACGTCCATTGCCAGCGTTCTGGCAAGGCCTCTGCAGGTTCCCCGGAAAAGAATCGCGGATATACCTGGATGTCCCTGATCTGTCCGTTGCTCCGGTCGTACCGGGTGAGTAAAGCACCCTGGCTGCCCGCGTAAAAAATATCCGGTTTTTCGGGATGTTGGGTGATCCACCCGCTTTCCCCTCCGCCTACGGCGTAATACCAGCCGTGATTTGGTCCGCGGGCCTGCATATGTCCCCAGCCATCACTTGGCATAGCCAGCGTACTGTTATCTTGTTGGGCACCCGCCACATGATAGGGCACGTCGCTGGTGGTCATGACATGGTAGAATTGCGTGGTGACGTAATCCTGCTCCGTCCATGTTTTGCCGCCGTTGATACTTACATTTCCACCCCCGTCATTGGAGTTAATCATGCGATCCGGGTTGGCA
>CAZEQO010000088.1:3580-4666 GCA_964514365.1 uncultured Robiginitalea sp.
CGGACGGCGTTCTCGCTGAGCTCGAGGGCACGAACGAGGTCGGACACCGTCGCGTCGGGGCGACGCTTGAGATGGGCGAGGACGGCTTCGCGGTCGGCGAGCCCCGGGTCGGCAGGGTCGATCCAAAGGTCGTGATTGTCCCCGTGGGGCACTTTAAGGGTGGTGTCGAAGGTCTTGCCTCCATCGGTAGATTTATAAAAGCCGGTATTCAGGCAGTAAACCGTTTCTTTATCCAGGGGATCCGCATAGATCCTGGAATAATAAAAAGCCCGTTGTCTGAGCTTGCGTTCGTCATTGGTGCGTTCCCATGTTTTTCCTGCGTCATCGGAACGAAACACGCCCCCCTCATTGGCCTCGACGATCGCCCACACCCGGTTTGAATCTGCAGGGGACACAGTCACCCCGATTTTTCCTATCGGCCCCTTTGGCATTCCCTCATTTGCTGTAAGATCAGTCCAGGTAGTTCCCCCGTCCGCAGACTTCCACAATTTACTGTCGCCGCCGCCTCCCCACATTTTCCAGGCCTTCCGATATACTTCCCAGGTCGTAGCGTAGAGCACTTCTGGATTATTCCGGTCAATAATGAGATCAACGGCTCCTGCTTTGGGACTGACGTATAATACCTTTTCCCATGTTGTCCCCCCATCAGTACTTCGGAAAACCCCCCTTTGTTCATTTTCCCCGTAGGGATGTCCCAGGGCGGCGACATAAACCACATCCGGATTTGTCGGGTGGATGCGAATCCGGGCAATGGCCTGTGTGTCTTCAAGGCCCATATGTTTCCAGGTTTCTCCTGCATCGCTGCTCTTGTAAACGCCATCCCCCTGGGTAATGCTCCCCCGGAGTTGAACCTCACCCATCCCGATATAGACTACGTCGGGTTGGGTTTCAGCGACAGCCACTGCACCTACTGAAGAGCTGGTAACCTGCCCATCGGTAACGGGCTTCCATTCATTTCCGCCATCCGATGTTTTCCAGAGCCCGCAACCTGTGGCCCCGAAGTAGTACTCATTTGGCCGGCCGGGGCTGCCGGCGGCACCAAGCGATCGGCCTCCGCGCTGCGGGCCGATGTTGATGCGCGTCATC
>CAZEQO010000088.1:4676-11105 GCA_964514365.1 uncultured Robiginitalea sp.
GATATTGCGCCATTCCAGGCCCTTATAAAAGGAGGTGTCTATAGCGATGCCCTGTTCTGAATTTGAGGGAGTTTGCTGGGCACCCAGCGTAAAAACGGTAAACAGGATACTCAGGGCAAACAGGGGTTTCGGGAAGAACTTCATTGAAAAAGGGGATTTAAAGGTTGGTGACACTTGGAGCTAAATTGGGTGTTTTAATAGTATTAGGTTGAGTCGATCCTTAAAAGTAGGAAAATTTTGCCCTTAATTTCATTGGCCCGACCAGCGATATTAACCTTATAACAAGGTGTTGTTCTCGGGACAGATCTTTAACCCGCTATTGGCAAAAGCATCCTTATTCATCCGGGCTTTCCTCTTCCAAACCTGTTTCGGGCTGCCCCTCTACGTGCAATCGAAAAATATCCTCCCTGGAGTAGTGCCCGTTCACGTCAAAATCCATTTTCGAAGGGATTATGGACTCTAAATCCAGTTCAGCCCGCAATGCTCCCGCCTGATCGAACAAGGGTCCCGCGAGGAGCTCTCCCATGGGGGAAACGATAGCGCTGCCACCCGGGCAAAGATTTTCAGGTTCCTCTTCTACCAGGGCTTTGTACGGGTCCGGGTACATGGACTTGGTATAAAACTGGTTACAGCCCAGCACAAAACAACGCCCTTCCAGGGCGATGTGCTGCAGGGTTGCCGTCCAGCCGGCCCGGGAATCCGCCGTAGGCGCCACGTAGATTTCCACTCCTTTTCGATACATGGACATCCGGGCCAGGGGCATATAGTTTTCCCAGCAGATCAGGCCTCCGAGTTTGCCGATTTTGGTTTGAAAGGTCACCAGGGAAGATCCGTCTGCTTCGGCCCATATCAGGCGCTCGGTACCTGTAGGTTTGATCTTTCGATGTACCCCTAACAGTCCGTCCGTAGGGGAGAGGTACAGCATAGAACAGTACAGGCTGCCGTTTTGGTCCTGTTTTTCGGTTACACCAATCACCAGATAGACCTGCTCCTCGCGGGCCAGGTTTTCGAGACGCTTTAAATCGGCGCCCTGCACGTCTATACTGTTGCGGTGATACTCCCGGTAGAGCTTTCTCCCTTCAGCGTCCCGACTCCCGATTTTGGCTCCAAAGGTAAAGCCCCTGGGATACCCCGGGATAAAGGATTCCGGGAAAACGATCAGTTCACAACCCTCCCGTGCGTATTTTCGGGTCAGTGTTTCAACCTTTTGCAGCGTTTTGGATTTGTCAAAAAAAACAGGACTATCCTGGATCAGGCAGGCGGTTACCTTCATATTCGGATTGAATTTAATACTGAACCCCTGGGAGTCCTGTTGCTTTGAGTTGTACTCCCCGGATCGACGTCGATTGTTTAAATGTAGGGAATTTGAAGAAAGTCGGGCGGAACAGGAACCCTGAAAGTATTAAATTACCTATTTTACCTTCCTCAAACGCTATAAGAAGGTATTACCCTTAAACTTATTTAAAAACTCCGGGAAATGAAAAGAATTGGCCTCCTCTTAATCTACCTTTCTGTGTGCGGGTTGCTGTCTGCCCAGGAGGCGCGCAGCCCAAAAACCCCCTTTACAAAAATGTATCTCCCCGTATGGCAGGAAGCCCGGGAGCATTGTCTTGAGGTGGCCCGCGCCATGCCCGATAGTTTGTACACCTTTAAACCCACTCCCGTCAGCAAAACATTCGGCGAACAGATGGTACATATTGGCTATACTATAGAACTGCTGACTCAGCGGTATGTTGAGGGGATGGAAGTAATCCCCAACCCCCCGAATGCCGCTTCGATGACCCGGGCCGAGATTATCACTCTGCTCGAAAAAGGATTTGACTACACCACGGAGGTCATCTATACCATAGACCAGGGTCAATTGGATGAGACCTGCGTGATGTACCACAGTGGAAATACGGTGAGCCGGGCATTCGCACTGTTCTACGTCCAGGATCATATGGCGAATCACCGGGCCAAAGCAAATTTGTATCTGCGCCTCTGCGGGATAGCTCCTCCCGAGTATACATGGTAGTCCAATCTGCACTCTTTTGAAACCCTGAACGCCATACCAAATCGTATTTTGGAGAAAGACTTTCCCACTTTGTTGAAACGATAGTATAACCCCCCTTTTTTTTGATGTTTTGGGACACCGAATTGCCTTTATTTCACTACCTTAACCTCTCTTTAAAAACACGGGAAATGAAAAAAATTAAGTATGTCATTGCGCTTATTTTAGTGGGTAGTTTGGGGCTTACAGCTTCAGCCCAAAGCGAAAAGGATCAAAAGATTATTGCAGATGCCGATGAAGCCGTCACGACTATGCTCAAAGTCAATCCGGAGATCCGGGATTTTTTTAATAAATCAGCCGGGGCAGCGGTTTTTCCCAATGTAGGTAAAGGAGGCTTTATTTTGGGTGGCGCTTCAGGAAATGGCGTCCTCTATGAAATGGGCGAGAAAGTGGGTATGTGCAGCCTGAAAAAGGTCAGTGTAGGCTTGCAGGCTGGTGGTGAGGCCCTTATCGAGATCATTTTCTTTGAAACCAAGGCAGATGTGGACAATTTTAAGGAAGGGGATTATGAGTTTGACGCAGGTATTTCGGCCACAGCCTTAAAGGCAGGGGTGAGTTTTGATGCGGAATACACCGATGGAGTTGCCGTTTTCACGTATACCAAAGGTGGCCTGATGGGAGATGTTTCCGTCGGTGGGCAGAAGTTCGAATACAAACCCTTTTAATTCGAACCTCCCACACCATTAAAGATTCTAAAGGAGCTGATCAGTGCGTGCGATACTTTTGGTAATAATCCAGAAGGGCGGAGGCCAGTTCAGCTCCTTTTTCATGAATATAGTGGCCTGCCTGCATTGTTTGGTAAGCCTGGTCTTTGGTCTCGTGATCATTCTCAAATGCGATTCAACCCCAAGTAAATAGATTTTGAATGGGTAGTCTTTCAGCTTATGAATTCGATTCTCCGCGTTACATCATTATCCAGTCAAAATTGCCCTTCGAAGGCTTCAAGGGTCTTCCAGACTTCTTTAAAGGTCTCCACCCCTTTTTGGTCTAAGTCCGTATTGACCAGCAGGAGTTTCCCTGTAAGGGTTTTGGCATTAAAGAACATAAAAGTACTGACCCCGGGATCTCCGCCGGTATGCCCGATTTGGTCATGAGAAGAAAACCCTATAAATACACCCATATTGTATTCATCATTGTAGACACCATCACTTCTGCTGGTGAACTGTGCTGCCTGTAGTTGGGGTTTAAATAGCTCTTCAAAACTTTCAGGGGCGAGAATTTTTCCTTTTCCGGTATAGCCGCGAATCAGTTCAGAGAGGTATTTTCCGAGATCTTCCGCCGAGGTCATGAGCCCCCCATCGGGAAAATTCACCAGGGAATACGGGGCAAGCGGGAGGCCAGTGTCTGTGTACGTACGGGAGTGTTTGGAAAAATCGACTTCTGAAGCAAACCAGCCCGAATGTGACATCTCCAGGGGTTTAAATATAAAGGTGCGGGTAAAGTCATTAAACGGAGTTTCGGTCGCTTTTTCAAGGGCCAGGGCCGCCAGGCCAGCCCCAATATTCGAATATTCAAACCGCTCTCCGGGTTTCTTTTTTAAAAAGGTTTTTTTCCGGTACCACTGACCGTCTTTGCTTAAGATACTATACTGAAATTCTTCCAGCGACAGCATTTGTGAAGGGGGCAGAAAATTGGCATATACGGCATCCTCACCGTTTTCGGCTTTGCGAAGAATATATCCTTTTGCATCGTATTCGTCCGGATCTGTGATCCCGGAGGTATGGGTCACTAAATGCCTGAGGGTAATCGGGATCTCTGGGAAATAGGGATGTATTACTTCAAAGGAGAGGTAGTTATTGACCGGGTCATCCAGATCTAATTGCCCCATCTCCTGGGCCTTTAAAAGGGCAATCCCGATAAACGTCTTGGAAATAGAAGCGATGTTCTGAATGGTGTGTATATCATACGCTTTTTGGGCCGCAAGGTCTGCCGAAACCTTTGACGTATTGAACACCCTCTGCATCGACCAGGGCTACTGAAAAGCCTACCAGGGCCCCCGAGTCACAAATCGACTCCAATGTATCTGTCAATGCTTCCTTTGGCGGCTCCCCGGTTTGGGCCAGACCAGCCCGGGCGATAAAAATTAACAGGAATAGGTATATGGAATATCTCATGGTAAGTGTTATTGCTGGCTATAGATTCGTCAGTTAGGTTCCTGGCCTCAGTCTGCGGTGCTGAGCACATACCGATAGTTCTCGGGTCCGAACAATGCGTATTCTCGATATTTGTAAGGCCCCCAGTTTTCGCTGGCATACCGGTCGAGCGCGCCGGTATTCTCAATGCGCCATTCGAGTTCGACCGCCTTGGTCTCGGCGTAATTCTCCATCCCGCGGCACTCGTCCACGAGCCCGATGTAGCTGTAAGGGGCCGTTTGATAAATCTTGGTCCATCCCTGATCTGCGACCAGCCTAAATCCAAGAACCTCCTCATAAAACTGCTGTATTTTGAGCATGTCCCGATGATATGTCCAGGTGATAGACCCATAAAAATTAAGCCCTTCCCCCCCGGCACGGATTTGAGGGGCCTTATCCAGGGTCGCCATAAAACGTTCGTTTTCCGGGTGCTGTTTAAACATTTCAAACTCCAGGAGATAGCCTTCGGGGTCTATAGCGACGAAACCGTCGTGAGCCCCCCCTGTTTTGGGTTTGTAGGGATACTTTATCGATACCTCACGTTCTTGCATCAGCGCATACCACTCGGGTAGCTGATCGGTAAGCAATGCAATCGCGGTAGATTTAGGCTGATCCTTCGGATGGGCGTCGTCCAGCGGATGCAATTCAATAAATGCATCCTGGCTAATTCGGAAACGCAGGGCATCGGCACTTTGCAGGCCCAGGGTATGGCTGTAAAACTGTTGTGCTTTTTCCAGGTCCTCGAAATAGAGATGGGTTGTTTGGCTCAAAACCCCGAAAGATGCGAGGGTTCGGTGTCCGATCGTTTTCGAAAGCAATCCATTGATACCTTCTGTATCATACCCCAGGAGTCGTCCGAAACGACGCGCCAGCGCCTCCTGGTCCTTCGGGTCTTTTCCCGTGTTTGTATGGATATCTGATTTCAGCTGCTCATATTGGGTTAAACGATTCCCGGTGTAAATGAGGATTACGGTTTTTCTTTCAGTCAGGGAAGGGAGAAAGAGGGCCGTCTGTGGAAAATCGTCCTCCCGGTAGAGCGCTACTTCGTATTGCCGGGCCAGGGCCTCAAAGGCATCCCAAAGGGCATCTGCCGATGCCGAATCCATAGGGTGACTGAGCGCTATGGGTTTGGCACCGCTGGAGACCATTTCACAAAACACCTCAAAGCTCGCCAGTTTCTCTGATGCAGCCTCTTCTTTGCAAGAGGTAATGCAGAGCAGGACGCTGGTCGCAATCCATAGAAATCGTTTCACACCAGTGATTTTTTTAAAGATAATAATATTCAGGGTTGTTGGGGATAAGATTATGGATCTGCAGGTTAATTTCCTATTTCGACCTTAGCAGAGAGGGCAGAACCAGATCTCACCCAGGAACCAAAACTGTTGTTTCTGTAATAGGTCGGGTGATTTTCAAGGTCGGATTTAGAGTTCGTTGTGCCAAAGAGGGTTCCTGCGAGGATTTTGCCAATTTGGATATCTACAACTTCCTTTCCTCCGATCTGCAGGGTGTCATAAATTACCCGATCCGGATATTGACGGAGGTAGGTCTCATATGTATCAGCGATAAATTGCCGGTCTTTTTTCTCCATTATCCATTCGAAGACCACATAAAAGATATCTTGGTCCATGTGATACACCCGGGGCAATTCAAACTTCAGCCACCCCTTTCGCATACTCGAGTATTCGATGATCTGATCTTCTACAAGATCCTTTCCCGGTGCGCCTCCGTTCTGCTGGTCCACGGCCATAAGACGAAGTCTCACTTTGAATTCCGGAGATTTATTTCCAGCGATAAAAAGGGAAACATTTTGCAAATATGGAAGATCCGGATACTTTTTTTTGTCGATACGCAATGCCATGGCGCTTCCTGCGTAGATGCTGTCATAGGCCAGTTGTCCGGAAAGTAGCAGGCTTTTACCATTGCCCAGGGTTACCGATTTTCGTTTCACGGCCTTTTCCGGGACCAGGGTAATGGGGTCCAGTTCAAAGACTTTGGAATCTAGATAGACCTGTAAGTATTTAGACGCTGCGAGCTTACTCACTTTAAAGTATTTCGGTTGATATCCCAAAGCGGAGAAGAGCAATTCCCGGTTTTCGAAGGTCTCGGGAATTTCTATACTAAAGGAGCCATCGGCATTGGAGAGGCTGCCTACGGCGGTGTTTTCGATACCAATATTAGCAAAAGGTATAGCGGTTTTCGTCTCCTTTTCCAGAAGTTTACCGGAAACCCGAATTTGAGCAGTTAGCG
>CAZEQO010000088.1:11129-11566 GCA_964514365.1 uncultured Robiginitalea sp.
ATGGAGTCTATAATGGTTTCCTGAAACCGATTTTGATCGCGGTAGGGTATCAGGTGTCCGGAATTTTCAAATAGGAAGAAGGCCTTTTTGGGTGCTTTTAGCTGTTGATAGTATTCCCGGGCGATCTTATAATCGATCCGGTAATCCTTTTTTCCGACTATAAAATAGACCGGGCACTCCAGGGCCGGCAAAGTCTCAAATAAATTCCTTTGAACGGCCTGGTTAAAGACATCGAGCCAGGTATCAGACCAGTCAAAAACATATTTTCTGAAGGCTTTTTTTTGCCCATACCGATTTCCTTCTTTTGTAAAAAGCCATTTTCTGGAATAGTATAATTGTTCCGCATTTTGAAAGGGTAGTTGCACCTGGGAAAGCTCAGAGATTGCCGCATTATTACCATCCGCCTGGGCATCTTTCTTAAGGCCTTCAAGGGAAAT
>CAZEQO010000089.1:0-11488 GCA_964514365.1 uncultured Robiginitalea sp.
AGTCGCTCGCGGGACGGGCGGGGCGGTTCCTGCATGTCGATCTGTCTTCGGCGGCCGGGGCGCAGATGGCGGCCGCGGCGCGGGCCTTCGACGCCGACCGGTTCGTGGACGGGGCGATCATGGGCGCGGTCGATCTGCATGGCGCGGACACGCCGATCCTGCTGGCCGGTGAGGCGGCGGGGATGGCGGCGCGGCTGATGCAAGCGGCAGGGCTGCCCGCCATGGCGTTGCCCGACAGCAGGCCCGGCGACGCCAGCGCAGTGAAGCTCCTGCGCAGTGTCGTGACCAAGGGGCTGGAGGCCGGCGCCGTGGAAGCCTATGTCGCAGCGCGCCGGCTGGGGCTCGAAGATGCGCTGAAGGCCAATCTGGCCGATATCTCGCGGACCGCCTTAAAAAGAGGGTGGTACTTCAACTTGAATTTCAAAACCTGGATAGGTATTTCCTCTCCCAACTCAATGGACTGACCCTTCCGAGCATCCTTTTTCTATTGGGGATTCTCGCGGTGGTTTTATGGGTGTTGAGAACCTATTACTGGCAGCGAAAGGTCATCACCACGACCAATGCCTTTATCAACAACCTCACCCATGAACTCCGGACCCCGGTTTTTTCTATCAGCCTGGCGACTAAGATCCTCGATGCTAAAATAGGGGAGGAGGAGCGGGAATTTACAGGGCGCATCCTGAAGGAAACCAGGAAGTTGACAAATCATATCGACAAGGTTCTGGAGTTGGGGGCCCTGGAACACAAGCGCACCGTGCTGGAGAAAGAGCATTTGGATTTCAGACCTGCTTTGGAGCAGATATGTCTTGATTTTGCCGGGCTTTGCGAGCTCGAGGGGCAGCCCTTTAGCTATGACCTAACCCCCGGCCCCTACCTGATGAAGGCTTCCGTCTTCCATCTCGAGAATGCGGTGAACAACCTGTTGGATAACGCCAGGAAGTACGGAGCGGATTCGCAAATTCGTCTGACTGCTGCCAAAAAAGGGAAGCAACTTGAAATACGCGTGCAGAATGGAGGAACACCCATACCTGCCGGTGCCCTGGATGAAATCTTCAAAAAATACTACCGTATACCGGACGGGGACCGGCAGGGGGTCAGGGGTTATGGCCTGGGACTTAGTTATGTTCGTACCGTAGCCGAAAAACATCGGGGGTGGGTTAGTGTCAGCAGTGATCCCGTAAACGGAACCGTTTTTATGTTTGTCGTACCTTTAGAATCTGATGGATCAAAAGATGTATAACCTGCTCCTTGTGGAAGATGACACTTCCCTGGGTTACCTGCTCTCTGAATACCTTAAAATGAAGGGGATGGAGCTGTTATGGGTTAAGAACCCAAAAGAAGTCTTACCCCTGTTGGAACAACGAAACTTCGACCTTGTTATCCTCGATGTCATGATGCCGGAATTGGACGGCTTTAGCCTGGGGGCCGAAATTCACGAACGCTATCCGGACATCCCTTTTCTGTTTCTCACGGCAAAATCCATGAAGATCGATGTGTTAAAGGGATTTTCAGTCGGGGCCGTGGATTACCTGAAAAAACCCATCGACGAAGAGGAATTGGTGGTACGGATTGAAACCCTGCTTACCCGTCTGGGTGGATCGTCATCCGAAGAAGTCGCCCTTTCTAACCTGGGCAGCTATCAGTATGACCCCCAGAATCAGTGCCTGAGATTCGAAGGAGAAGAAATTTCCCTGACCACCAGGGAGAATGAACTCCTCTCCTACCTGATCCGACATCGAAACCGCCTGTGCACCCATGCGGACATCCTTAAGCGTATTTGGGGGCGCAACGACTATTTTAACCGAAAGAGCCTGAATGTTTTTATAACCCGCCTGCGGAAACTGCTGGAAAATGATCCGAATTTGAAGATCGAAAATGTACATGGACAGGGCTTTATTCTCCGTGTGCCGGAATAGCCGAACGCATTTCTGGTGGAAGTTTCGTATTTTTATCCCAAAAAAGAACATGAAAAGAACTTTGCTTTACACCCTGTTCCTGGGGCTCTTTATGGCTGGGTGCAGCTCGGATTCAGACTCGGATGAGGATGGGGTTGACCCAGTTCCCGAGCGGCGCACTTCAATACCGGATCGCGCTTTTGAGGAAGCCCTGGTCGCCCGCAGCCTGGATGATGTTGTGGACGGCTCAGTCCTTACCTCCCGCATCGAAAATATTGCCCGGTTGGACGTCAGTAATGAGGGAATAAGTGACCTCACAGGTATAGGGGACTTTACTGAGCTCACGGACCTGAACGTACGGGAGAACGCTTTGCGGACTTTGAATCTTACCTCCAACAGGAACCTCCTTTTTGTTTGGGCCGAGGATAATGCACTGACTAGTTTACAGCTCGGGAGCAATCAGAATATCGAAAAGGTGGGGGCTTCCGGGAACCAACTGACCGGGCTAGCGGTAACCGAATACACCACGCTGCAACTCCTGGATCTTGCCAATAATAATTTGGTGAGTATGGATGTTTCGACCCTGCCCCTTCCCACATTTAACGAATTTAAAATAGAGGGCAATCCTTTGGTCTGTATTCTGGTAAGTCCGGAACAACTGGAAGACATCCCTGCTTCCTGGTCCAAGGACGAGGAGGATACGTATGCGCTGGATTGCGAATGATTTGAATACGGTTTAGGATTACCGCCAGACTCTACCGATTTCGGTTTTGTGCCCTGTCTAAGAAGTAAAAAAGCTACCTGAACCCTCAGGTAGCTTTTTTTACTCCAAGTGCTTTCAAGGCCGGAAATTTGTTTTCCTGCCAGGGATTTCCTTTTTTTAGATGACTATCAAACCCATTATTTAGGCGCATACCAAATTGGGGAAGTATAGGCACGCTCCTGAGTGATCATCTCTGCTTCTTTGGGCATGGTAATACCGTATTTCTTTGCGTCGAAAGCCGTCCACCGGGGCGTGGGGATTTCAATAACCCGGGCGTAGTAAACGGCCGGGAGGGCAGGATCAAAATCAGGATCCTCCCAAACCCCAATCAGTTCAGGATCCCCAATAGTATTGGTCCAGTTAGCCTCTTTTACGTTTACGGTGTTTCCGACTGGGGGGAGTTTTCCGTTCCTTCCGGGTTTGCGTTTATCAGCGTCGCCCCAAACGACGTCATACACCTTTTCATTTCTTTCGCCATCCTGGCCCACCCATCCTTTAACGATCTGGATACGGTCTAGGTTTCCGGAGAGGGGGTCCTTGCGGGCCGCTACCAGGAATGTAGGTGCTGCTTTGGTATCTGGTGCCGTCGGGAGGTCTGCCCCCATAGGAACTCCTTTCACATAGCCCACATCTGCAGGGAGCCGGTTGGTCGCATCGCTGGCATTAAAATCCCAACCGCCAAAGAACCTGACCGTCATACGCGGACCTGTGGTCGCATAGGTTTCCTTCCGCATCATGGCATCGAAAAGGGCTTCACGAGTGTTCTCCTTGGCCCATACTCCTGCAAGGCCTGAGGCAACCATATCCCAGCTTTCATAATTACCATTCTCTGTTTTCGCCATCGGGTGCTCATAACGCAGGGCGTTGGGCTCTGTTCCTGCATGCTTGCCGAAGAAATTATCCTCTTGCGTGGTGGCCAGCCCGGTGTGGCTGTCCGTAGAGCCGATCATGCCAAACTTATACGGATTTGTCCCGAGTTTCTTTTCCAGCTGCAGCCCCGTTTGCAGGGCAGTCCTCGCGTATTCGTATTGCAGCATTTCATCCTTTTTTTTAACGGAAAGGTCCAGGTTTCCCTGGTCCCAGGTCTCGTAATCTGCAAACTCATCGTTTGGTGAGAGAAAGGCATGCGCCTCCCCGTCTCCTTTTATCTGGGTAGCTTCATAAAGGGGCTCCCATTTCGCCCTGTTATCTGCATAGGTCTTGTCCAGCGCACGTCCTGTAAAGGAATCGACGATCGGGAACATGATCCCGTTACTCAGGTTCCCGTTATGGGCAATGGCCAAAACATTACCACCGGATTTGTTTTCATATTGTTCCATCCATTTCCACAAGTCCACAGGATTATCACTTCCTTCGGGCCTGAGGGTGGTATACGGCAGGGCCATACTCGCTTTGCTGCTGCCATCCCGGTATACGACTACCCTGTGCAGGTTGTTACCCGCGGTATTGGAAGTCCATTCGTATCCGATAAATGCGGTAAAAATTCCGGGATTATTATTTTTTTCAGCGGCGTCCATGGTAAGTTCCCACGCGGACTGATACGCCGGGTCACCCGGCCTTGATTCCAGGGCAGGCGGAAAGGTATTCTGGGAAAAACCTTCAATGACTTCTACGGCAACCTGAACGCCTTCCTGACCCCCTTTTTGAATCATTTCATACCATCTTTTCCCCGTGGGATCTTTGAGCATTTCTGCCTCGCCACTGTAAAGCCTTGGAAAGAAACCCATATTATCGGAATGATCAGCTACTACCAGGAAATCAAGGGGCCTCGAGAGTTTTACGGGCAGTCCCGTAGACGAAACCAATTCCTGCCCGGCAGCGAATCGGAAGGCATCATCGGGTTTTAGTCGCGCCCCGAACGCACCGGCGTCCATGGACATACCTGTGTGTAGGTGGGTATCCCCCCAAAAAACATTTGTCGGGAAATTTCTCCCCGCATAAGGGGAATAATTGTCAGTTTTTTGCTGGGGGATGTCGTCTTTGTCCGGAGTCGGTAATCCGGGCGATTGCTGGGCCATCATCACTGCTGTAAAGAGCAAGCTTAAAGCGAAGAAAAATGAACTTTTCATTTGGTGGTTGTTTTGATTAATAAGATACAATATTTATGAGAGAAATTTACCCCCTCTTAAGGCTTAATTATCGTATCGGGAGAATTGCAAGTCGGCCGTAATACTATCACTTTTTATATTTTTGGGTATTTTAAGGCCTTATGGAAACCTACGCTACCGCATTGTTGTACGCCATTCCCTTTTTCATCTTGCTGATGGGGATCGAAATTGGCTATGGTTATTTTAAAAAAAACCAGAAGTACAAAGTAATGGATACCCTGAGTTCCATCAGTTCAGGCCTGACGAACATAGTCAAGGATTCCCTGGGCCTGGGGATTATTCTGGTGAGTTATCCCTATCTGGTGGACCACCTTGCTGTTTTCCATATAGAGGCGACCTGGCTCGTTTGGGTAGTTGCCTTCTTTGCCATTGATTTTGCGGGCTACTGGAACCATCGGCTCAGCCATCACGTCAATATATTCTGGAACCAACATGTAATACACCACAGTAGTGAAGAGTTCAACCTGGCCTGCGCCCTTCGGCAGTCCATTTCCAACCTGGTGGGGTATTTTCCACTGATGTTGCTGCCTGCGGCCCTGCTCGGGGTTCCGGCAGAGGTCATTGGCATACTGGCTCCCGTCCATCTATTCGCACAATTTTGGTACCACACCCAACATATCGGTAAGATGGGCTGGCTCGAATACATCATCGTTACGCCTTCACAGCATCGGGTGCACCATGCGATCAACCCGGAATATATCGATAAGAACCTAGGGCAGGTACTCTGTGTCTGGGATCGGCTTTTTGGCACCTTCCAGGAAGAGCTGGAATCGGTACCCCCTCAATACGGGGTATTAAAACCGGCCCATACCTGGAATCCTATTCATATTAATTTCCAGCACCTGTGGGGGATTGCCCAGGACGCCTGGCGCACGCGCAGCCTGAGGGATAAGATTCGCATATGGTTTATGCCGACGGGTTGGCGCCCTGCTGATGTTGCTCTGGATTATCCCAGGTCCGTTATTTCAGATGTCTATGACTTCAGGCGATACGATCCCCGGGTCTCCCGGTACCTCCAGTTCTACGCTATTTTTCAGACCACGGCTACGCTGGGGCTCCTCCTGTTTATGTTTTATAATTATTCCGCAATTGGTTTTGAGGGTCTCCTGCTTTTCGGGGCTTTTATCTTTGCGGGCATCTATGGATATACAACCCTTATGGATGGAAATCGGTACGGGGCCTGGATTGAAGGGGCCAGGGCGCTTGCCGGTTGGGTGGTTTTATCCCTTACAGGGGATTGGTTTGGGATTGAAAGCTTTTGGGCCAGCGGACCCTTTGTGGTTGCTATTTACTTCGGAATAACGCTTGCCGGTGCTTTATTTTTTGGTTTTATCGAAAAGAACCCCCAGCACCAAACCGTACGATCCTAAAGATATTCAGGTGAGTTTGCGAACGTGGTTTTCCACCAGTTCAATATAAGTTTGCATGGCCACTTCCGGGGAAACATCCTGAGCCTGGATAAGGGCGTTGGCTTTAAAGGCATTAATAAGCGGGGTTTTACTCCCGGGATTGCTGTAATTGTTATGCGCTATTTTGTAGTATGCGTAGAGTTTCAATAGCAAATCAGCGGGGAGCAGGCGGTTGTAGTTGTTGATGTAGGCTACCGCTTCCTCGAATTCCTTATGTAATTTTTCATTCTTCATCCTGGGGTGCCAGGGCAGCGATACACGTTTTGGCACCTACCACTTTTTGGTTGAGCTTTACAGTTATCACGCTATCTAAAGGTAGTAACAAATCTACTCTTGAACCAAATTTTATAAAACCCGCGTCTGAACCCTGTTGCACACTTTCGCCCACCTCGGCGTAATTCACAATTCTGCGGGCCATGGCCCCCGCAATCTGCCGATAGCCGATTTCCCCGAAAAGCGGGGTTCGAATGACGACGGTGGTCCTTTCGTTTTCGGTGCTGGATTTCGGATGCCATGCCACCAGGTACTTCCCCGGGTGGTATTTGGAATAGGTAATAGCGCCGCTCGCCGGGTAGCGGGTAACATGGACGTTCACAGGGGACATAAAGATGGATACCTGTATCCTCTGGTCCTTAAAATATTCGTTTTCCGTCACCTCTTCTATGGCTACCACTTTGCCATCGGCAGGGGCGAGGATCTCGTCAAAGTTTCTCGAAGCTACGCGCCTTGGATTTCTGAAAAATTGCAGGATCAAAACAAGTACCAGGATGGCGGAAACCTGTACGAGGATCTTCAGCCACTCTGGTGTGATGAAGTATTGGGCCACCAGGGTAAGCCCCGCGCAAAGGAAAAAAGCGATCAGAATTATACGTTGGCCCTCCTTATGAAACATATTGGAAAATAATTAACGTTAAATAGGCGAAGGGAGCTGCAAAAACCAGACTGTCGAGGCGGTCGAGCATGCCTCCGTGACCTGGTAAAATGGCCCCACTGTCTTTAACTCCGGCTACCCTTTTTAGTTTGGATTCTATAAGATCTCCTAAGCCTCCGGTTACTACGACTACCAGAGCGAGGATGAGCCACTGTGTGGTATTGAGCACAGGGGCGTATTTACCCAGTAAAAAAGCTGCAGTTAACGTAAAGACCATTCCTCCCATACTGCCTTCAATTGTTTTTTTAGGAGATACAGCCGGATACAGCTTGTGTCTGCCCAGGGTTTTTCCGACCAGATAGGCGAAGGAATCATTCACCCAAATCATAATGAAGATACCCATAATCAGGTATTTTGCAAAAAAATCATCCTGGTAGGGGATCATGGTGAGAAAAATACAACCTCCCCCTATATAAAAGAGTCCTATCAGGTACTTCTGAAAGATGTTAAACGGCTTTTGTTTGGGGGTAAACAAATAAACAATCAGCCCGACATTCACGGCAATTGTCAAAAGCAAGAGGGCTTGAATAAGGAGTGGATCACGTGTGAGGTAGATAAAAACCCACCATAGGGCGAGATAGGCAAGGAAGATATAATATCCTTTTAGCAGCACCAGGCGCTTGTACTCGTAAAGACAGGCCAGGCCGAATACCATAAAGAGAAAATCATAGGCATCTGAGCTGAGGAATATTGCCGAAAGGAGGAGCAGTACGTATACAACCCCAGTCAATAATCTTCTCAGGACCTCCTTCATTCCTAAAGATCTTCCAGTAATAAAAGGTACAGGTGTTTGGAACTGCTTCCGTAGGTGAGGAAATCCAGGGAATCCTCTTCCGTAGTAGGTTTAAAGTGCTTTAGCGTAGTGATGTTGGCCGGAATGCGTTGCCGGTACTTCTTTTTGATGATTTTCAGCCCTTCTCCTATGGATTCGACCAATTGACTGGTGGTGGCAAATACCACGATATTCTCCGGGATTTCAGAGAGCTTTTTCTCGAGCAACTGGTTGGAACTTACGAGGATTGAACCATTTTGAGCGATCAGGTGTTCACACGTAGTGAAAAACACTTCACTCTCTGAAGCGGATCGGGTAAAACGAATGTTGTGATTTGCAAATCGCTCTTCAAGTGCCGGATTCAGAATAAAGAATGCCGATTGTTCCCATTGGTTTTCGGTAATGATATCCTGAAGGCCCGCGAGGACTTCCTCAAAAGCATCGCAATAAATGAATTTACCCCCGTTCTTTTTGAACTGAATGGTGAACTTCTCATCCACCGGTATTTTTAAATCAGGCATATGGGCACCCCGGGTCTCAACGGTCTCTTTTGAGCCTTTCTTTTTCTTTCCTCCGCCAAAAAGTTTATCAAAAAATCCCATATACCTTAACAGGTCTTTTATCGAGATTCACGAACCGCTCAAACAGATTTGAGGATTCAGAACTTATTTTTTCTTTTCCGTCGGTTCTCCGGATTCTTCCGCAGTCGGAGCTTTTTCAGTTTCAGGAGCCACGACGCTGTCTCCATCTGCCTGAGCCACAACCTCAGCTTCTTCTTCCGACGCTTCTTCCGAATCTGAAGAAATTGCGGATTTCTCCTGACCAAGTTTATCGAAATGCTTCTCGAAGGGTCGCTTTCCGAAAATCCGCTCCAGATCTTCTTTAAAGATAACTTCTTTTTCCAAAAGTAAATCAGCGAGGATTTCCAGTTTATCTTTGTTGTCCTCAAGAACCCGAATGGCACGAACGTACTGCTCTTCGATTAACTTTGAAATTTCCGTGTCGATTTTCTGGGCGGTCTCTTCGCTATACGGCTTGGTAAATCCGTATTCCGACTGTCCGGAATCGTAATAGGTTACATTGCCATCTTTCATTTGCTCGGGGCGCACCAGCAGGCGTTCCTCCGGAAGGTACCATGCGGCCCCCAGAGACTGACCCCTGGGTACAATGGTCACTTTTACCAGGGGTGCCGCATGTTCGAGCATCCAGCTGACCGTCGCGTGTCCTGCTTCGTGATAGGCAATGGTCTTTTTCTCATCAGGAGTGATAATCTTGTTCTTTTTCTCCAGGCCACCCACGATCCGATCCACCGCATCGAGAAAATCCTGTTTGGTCACGGCCTTCTTTTCCTTCCGCGCCGCAATCAAAGCCGCTTCGTTACAAACATTGGCGATATCCGCTCCGGAGAATCCGGGTGTTTGCCTCGACAGGAAATCCAGATCCAGGGTTTCCGCGGTTTTTATTGGACGCAGGTGGACTTCAAAGATTTCTTTGCGTTCGCGAATATCGGGGAGGTCCACGTAAATCAGACGGTCAAAACGACCGGCCCGCATCAGGGCCTTATCCAGGACATCAGCGCGGTTGGTCGCCGCCAGTACAATTACATTAGTGTTACTCCCAAAACCGTCCATCTCGGTCAGCAGCTGGTTCAGGGTGTTTTCCCGTTCGTCATTTGATCCGGTAAAATTATTTTTTCCACGGGCGCGCCCGATGGCATCGATCTCATCGATGAAGATGATGGAAGGAGATTTATCCTTAGCCTGCTTAAAGAGGTCCCGTACCCTGGAGGCACCAACCCCCACGAACATCTCTACAAAATCAGAACCCGAAAGGGAGAAGAACGGTACCTTGGCTTCTCCGGCCACTGCTTTGGCCAGGAGTGTTTTACCGGTTCCGGGAGGGCCTACGAGCAGAGCGCCTTTAGGAATTTTACCCCCCAGGGAAGTGTATTTGTCCGGATGCTTCAGGAATTCTACGATTTCCTCTACTTCTTCTTTTGCGCCTTCCAGGCCGGCAACATCTTTAAATGAAGTCCGGGTGTCTGTTTTTTCGTCGAAGAGTTTTGCTTTGGATTTTCCAATATTGAAAATCTGTCCTCCTGCACCTCCTGCACCCCCGCCAGACATCCGGCGCATGAGGTAGATCCAGATTCCGATAATCAGGACAAAGGGAAGGAGGGTAAAGAGGAGCTCCATAAGTACATTGGACTCCGTATCGTAATCCACCACAGTATCCAGGTTATTCTCCTGCTTTATAGTCTTTATTTCGTTTTCAAAATTCTGCAAGTCCCCGTAGTCGAGTACGTATTGCGGAACACTTCCTGAGGTCAGTGAAAACGGCTGGTTAGCCACATCTTTATGTACGTCTTTGCCCAGGGCTTCCTGGGTCAGAAAAACTTTCGCCTGACGTGCATTTGTGATGATCAGGATTTTATCGATATCCCCATTCCTGAGGAACTCCTGCAATTCTGAAGTTGTCGTTTTGCTGGTGGGAGAAAAACTCTCGTTTCCGATGAACTGGTAGCCGATTAAGAATAGTATGATTATACCGTAGATCCACCAGGAGCTAAAACGGGGTTTTTTCTGTGGGGTATTGTTATCTTTTGCCATTGGATTTTTTACTAGTTAAAGCTGCTTTCTACGAGGGTTACTTTGGCGTCGCCCCAAAGACCTTCTATATCGTAGAACTCTCGGGTGTGTTTTTGGAAAACGTGAACCACGACATTTACATAGTCCATAAGCACCCATTCGGAGTTCTCTGAGCCCTCCACGTGCCATGGTTTGTCGCTTATGGCTTTGCTTACCGTTTTCTGGATGGAATTTACAACTGCGTTAACGTGGGTATTGGAAGTACCACTACAAATAATGAAGTAGTCACAAACTGTGTTTTCAATTTCCCTTAAGTCAAGTATATTTATGTCTAAACCTTTTACTTCTTCTATTCCGTGTAAGATTAAGGCAATCAACTCATCTGCGCTCGCTTTCCGATTCTGCATTCAAAAAGTTTAGTTTGTGCAAAGTTATTATTTTTTTGTTTTTTGAACCCCCGCTTTTAACATAAGGTTATTAGTGCTTAAAAGAACTAAAATGCAGGTGATCAAACTTAATGCCACGGATTCCACAAACGCCCATATAAAGCGGATGAGCAGTGAGGAAACCCTTCCTGATTTCACTGTGGTACAGGCCGTTCGCCAGACCGCCGGGCGGGGCCAGATGGACGCCCGTTGGGAGGCTGAAGGCGGTAAAAATCTTACCTTCAGCCTGTTAAAACGCTTTGGGGCTTTTCCCGCCCAGCAGCATTTCACGCTTAACGCCACGATTTCTTTGAGCATTTATACGGCACTCCGGGGTTTAAATATACCGGAATTGAATTTGAAATGGCCGAACGACATTCTGTCAGGTAAACGCAAACTCTGCGGCATATTGGTGGAAAATCAATTGCAGGGGGCAAATATTTCTCAGAGTATTATTGGAATTGGCCTGAACGTGAATCAGACGACCTTTCCAAATCTACCAGGGGCAACTTCGATGAAACAGCTTACGGGAGGGGATTTCGAATTGGATCAGGTGCTCTCCGTACTGCTCAATCGACTGGAATCAGATCTTAGAAC
>CAZEQO010000090.1:0-11148 GCA_964514365.1 uncultured Robiginitalea sp.
GACCAAATGGACAGCGGCGAGGTAGGGATTGTAACCGGATTTATTGCAGCTTCTGCCGAAGGCCAAACCACCACCCTGGGCAGAAACGGAAGTAACTATACGGCTTCTTTGCTGGCCAATTTCCTCAATGCCGATGAACTCGAAAGCTACACCCATGTCGACGGGATTTATACAGCTAACCCTTCCCTGGTCCCCAATGCCCGACGAATCGATCAGTTGTCCTTTGATGAGGCCAATGAAATGGCCAACTTCGGGGCGAGTGTCCTGCATGCCAAAACCATCATCCCCCTGCTGGAGAAGAATATTCCACTGCGGATACTGAATACTTTTGAAAAACAAGGTAAAGGCACCCTTATCAGTGCCGAAAAGACCCGTGATGGGGTGCGTTCCCTTTCCGTCATCGAGGAGGAGGCTTTAATCCATCTGGAGGGCCGCGGCTTATTGGGAAAAGCCGGGGTAGATGCCCGGATATTCCAGAGTTTGGGGCGGAATGGGATTAGTGTAGGGATGATTTCCCAGGGTTCATCTGAAAGGGGAATTGGTTTGGTGGTTAAAGCTTCAGAAGCTGATCAGGCCCGGGGGGTACTGGAAGCTGAGTTTGAGGCAGATCTCAGGACCCGGGATATCAGCCGGATTTTCGTCACCAGGGATGTTGCCGTGATTTCCCTGGTAGGACAGGATCTCAGTACTTTTCACAAACCCTATACAGCCCTCATTCGAAATCAGATTGTCCCTCTTTTATTCAACAATGCCGTAACCGGGCGAAACATCAGCCTGGTGGTTCACAGGGCCGACATGATCAAGGCGCTGAATGTGATGCACAGTGAGATTTTTGGAATCAGCAAGACGATTAATCTCGTTTTGTTCGGGGTGGGTCAGGTAGGGAGTACCCTCATAGATCAAATCCTCGCCTCCGCGGCTGAGATAGAGGCCCGCAAGGGAATTGAGATAAAAATAGCAGCCATCGCTAATTCGAGAAAACTGCTTTTTGAAGCCAGGGGTATCGGTGCGGGATGGAAGGAAGAGTTACAGCACCAAAAGGAGGGGTACTCCCTGGAGGACCTGTTCCACCTGACAGCGGCCCATCACCTGGAAAATCTCATCGCTGTGGACAATACCGCCAGTGAGGACTTTGTGCACCACTACCTGAGCCTGATTCAGAAAGGCTTTGACCTGGTTTCCTCCAATAAAATTGCCAATACCGGATCGTATGACACCTATGCCAAACTCAGGGAGGACCTGCGGGCCAATCAAAAGCAATATTTGTATGAGACCAATGTGGGAGCAGGCCTGCCCCTTATAGATACTATTCGACTCTTGCATCTTTCCGGGGAGAATATCACCCGGATCCGGGGAGTGTTTTCGGGATCACTGAGTTATATTTTTAATTCGTTTTCAAAGGAGGGTACTTCCTTCACTGCGATTCTGAAGCGGGCTTTAGAAGCGGGATACACGGAACCCGACCCCAGGGAGGATCTTTCCGGCAACGATGTGGGCCGCAAATTACTGATTCTGGCCCGGGAGCTCGGTTTGCGGAATGAATTTGAGGAAATACAGATCGAAAACCTGATTCCGGAAGCGTTGAGAAAGGCATCCTTACCCGAATTTTTGGAGGCTTCAGATATCCTGGATGCACATTATCAAAACATATTGGGGGAAGTTCCCCAAGGGCATGTGCTTCGCTATATTGGTGAACTCTCGGGGGATCTTCAAAAAGAAAAGGGTCTGTTGGAGGTAAAACTCGAGTCAGTTCCTGCAGCCAGTGCTTTGGGTAACCTGCAAGGGGCAGATTCGCTTATTGAGATCTATACGGAGTCCTACGGTTCAAATCCCCTTGTGATACAGGGCGCCGGGGCCGGGGCAGCCGTGACGGCCCGGGGGGTATTTGGGGATTTGCTTCGAATTGCCGAAAAAGGGCATACTGAATATTAACACCATTAAACGTACAATCGTGAAGAAACAACACCCAGAAACCACAGCCATACGGACCCAACTACCGCGAACCTCCTTTCAGGAACATTCCGTACCCCTGTACCTCACTTCCAGTTTTGTCTTTGATGATGCGGAGGATATGCGGGCCTCATTTGC
This sequence comes from uncultured Robiginitalea sp., assembly GCA_964514365.1. Taxonomy (GTDB): domain Bacteria; phylum Bacteroidota; class Bacteroidia; order Flavobacteriales; family Flavobacteriaceae; genus Robiginitalea. Next base: position 2,089 of record CAZEQO010000090.1, read on the forward strand.
GGAAGAAAAGGACCGGACAATCTACTCCCGGTATTCCAATCCGAATACCGATGAACTCATTGAAAAGGTTTGCCTGATGGAAGGGGCAGAGCGGGGTTTTGCTTTTGCTTCAGGTATGGCCGCGGTATTCTCCACCTTTGCGGCCTTGCTCGATAGTGGGGATCATATTGTGGCCTCCCGATCTGTCTTTGGTTCTACCCATACCCTGTTTACTTCCATTTTTCCAAAATGGGGGATTTCCCACTCCTACTTCCCCTTTGACCAGCCTGAGGCCATCGAATCCCTGATCCGGCCGGAGACGAGAATCCTCTACGCCGAATCCCCCACCAATCCGGGGGTAGACCTGTTAGATCTGGAACTGCTGGGAAACCTCGCCAAAAAGCACGGGTTGTTACTCGTCATAGATAATTGCTTTGCGACCCCATACCTGCAACAACCTATTCGTTTCGGAGCCGATGTCGTCATACATTCGGGCACCAAACTCATGGACGGACAGGGAAGGGTGCTGGCGGGACTGGCCGTAGGTTCGGAGGCCCTGATCGATAAAATCTACAGATTTGCCCGTATAACCGGGCCGGCACTTTCGCCTTTTAATGCCTGGGTCCTGTCCAAGAGCCTCGAGACTTTACCCGTGCGTGTAGACCGTCATTGTGAGAATGCCCTGTCTGTGGCCTCTTTCCTGGAGGGGCACCCCAGGGTGAATTGGGTAAAGTATCCTTTTCTGCCTTCACATCCCCAATATGAGCTGGCCCGAAAACAGATGAAGGCCGGCGGGTGTGTCGTGGCTTTTGAGGTTGAAGGCGGGGTCGGGGGAGGAAGACGCTTTTTTGACCGGATTAAGCTTTTGTCCCTTTCTGCCAACCTTGGGGATTCCCGCAGTATTGTAACGCACCCGGCGTCTACCACGCATAGTAAACTCAGCCCGGAGGAACGTGCGAAAAGCGGAATTTCCGATGGGATGGTCCGTATCTCGGTGGGCCTTGAACACCCTGAGGATGTCATTACAGACCTCCGGCAAGCCCTCGGGGAATAGATTTGTGAATCTGACAAAGGTTTTGGGGGGCGAGGGAACACACATGGTATTTCTGAGATCTGTCGAAAAAGTATATCTCGATTGGCTGCCGGCCAGACCTTAATCAGGGCTTGCTATTATAAAAAGCGTTCGCTTTACTTGTATATAACCCTCGTGTAGTCTTACTTTGCAGGAGTTCTTTGTCAGATTGTGGTGTTATTGAGAAAGGTGGAGGGATTAGACCCGTTGAAGCCTTAGCAACCCTTTTTCCCTTATCGCGGAAGAGAAGGTGCTACGTTCTAACCTGTTGTTTTAAGACCGGGCTTTTGGCCTGGAAGGGCTTCGGGAAAGATAACATTCGACTTTATAAATCTTACGGGTTTATACCTTCCTTTCCAATTCATCCCAATCCTAATTTAAATCTTACCCATTTAATCGGGTAACCGATGCGTAGTTATGGTGTCAATTGAAGAAATTTTAAAAGAGCGAATCCTGGTTCTGGACGGAGCTATGGGGACGATGCTGCAGCGCTATAAATTTGAAGAAGCGGATTTTCGCGGTTCGCGCTTTAAGGACTGGCCGCAACCCCTTCAGGGGAATAACGATTTGCTCTCCCTGACCCAGCCTGAAGCTATTGCCGAAATTCATCGGAAATACCTTCTGGCAGGAGCGGACATTATTGAAACAAATACTTTCTCCTCCACCTCTGTAGCCATGGCGGACTACGGAATGGAATCCCTGGTTTACGAATTGAATGTGGCCGCTGCACGTATCGCCGTAGAAGCCGCAGCGGAAATTGGGAAGACCACCCCGGACAAACCCCGTTTTGTCGCAGGCAGTATCGGGCCCACCAATAAAACAGCCAGTCTCTCCCCGGATGTCAACAATCCGGGGTATAGGGCGATTTCCTTTGAAGAACTCCGGGCGGCCTACCGCGAACAGGTAACCGGATTGCTCGATGGAGGCGTCCACCTGTTGCTCGTGGAAACAGTTTTTGACACTTTGAATGCAAAAGCAGCCCTGATGGCGATTTCCGACGCCCAGGAAGGTCGCGCTGAACAAGTTCCCGTAATGATAAGTGGTACTATAACGGATGCCTCCGGGCGCACCCTTTCGGGCCAGACGGCTGAGGCTTTCCTGATTTCAGTCGCCCATGCACCCTTACTGTCCGTTGGATTTAATTGTGCCCTGGGTGCCAGCCAGCTTACCCCTTACCTGCAAGTGTTGGCAGATCGGTCTGAGCTGTCGGTTTCTGCCCATCCGAATGCCGGGTTGCCGAATGCCTTTGGGGATTACGACCAGGGCCCTGAAGAGATGGCAGGGCAGATAAGGGAATATTTGGAAAAAGGACTTATCAATATCGTGGGGGGGTGCTGTGGCACAACCCCGGAACATATCACGGCAATCGCCACCCTGGTTCAGGAGTACGCCCCCAGGGAAACCCCGGTCCTCCAAGAAGAAATTACAGTTTCAACCCCTTCAAAACCGGATAGATCGTGAAGCATACAGGACAGCGGTATTTGAAATTGGCAGGATTGGAGCCCCTGGTCATCACTCCCGAAAGCAATTTTATCAATGTGGGTGAAAGGACTAATGTAGCGGGCTCAAGGCGTTTCCTTCGGCTGATTAAGGAGGGGGAATTTGAAACCGCCCTCGAGGTCGCCCGGGATCAGGTGGAAGGGGGGGCACAAATCCTCGATGTCAATATGGACGATGGCCTGATCGATGGGAAGGAGGCCATGGTTCGCTTTTTAAACCTGGTGATGGCCGAACCGGATATCGCCCGAATTCCCATCATGATCGATAGTTCCAGGTGGGAGATCATTGAGGCGGGCCTGCAGGTCGTGCAGGGGAAATGTGTGGTAAATTCCATCAGCCTCAAGGAAGGAGAGGAAACCTTTCTCTGGCAAGCCCGGCAGATCAGGCAGTATGGGGCAGCCCTGATTGTAATGGCTTTTGATGAAAAGGGGCAGGCCGATACTTTGGAACGACGTATAGAAATCGCTTCCCGGTCTTATGAACTATTGACTCAACAGGCCGGATTCCCCCCTGAAGACATCATTTTTGACCTGAATATTTTTCCGGTGGGCACAGGGATGGACGAGCACCGCAGGAATGCCGTGGACTTTATTGAGGCCACCCGATGGGTACGAGAGAACCTGCCGCATTGCAGCGTAAGTGGGGGGGTGAGTAATGTTTCATTTAGTTTCAGGGGGAATACCCGGGTACGGGAGGCCATGCACTCCTCCTTTCTCTATCACGCCATTCAGGCAGGCATGAATATGGGAATTGTGAACCCGACCCTTCTGGAGGTATATGACGACATTCCCAAAACCTTGCTTACCTACGTGGAAGATGTATTGCTCGATCGCCGGGATGACGCTACGGAGCGGCTGCTGGAATATGCAGAGACCGTACAGGGGGAACATAAAAAGAGGGAAAAGGACGAGTCCTGGAGGGAACTCCCCTTGCAAGACCGCATTACAAGGGCGCTGGTCAAAGGGGTTGACCAGTATATAGAAGCAGATGTGGAGGAGGCGCGAAAGACTTTTGACCGCACGCTGGAAGTTATCGAAGGTCCTTTGATGAAGGGAATGAATGTGGTTGGGGATCTCTTTGGCAGCGGAAAGATGTTCTTACCCCAGGTAGTTAAATCAGCCCGGGTGATGAAAAAGGCGGTGGCTTACCTGACCCCATTTATCGAAGAGGAAAAGCGATCTGGCGAGGCGGGTGGCCCCGCGGGCAAAATCCTGATGGCGACCGTAAAAGGAGATGTACACGATATTGGTAAAAACATCGTCAGTGTGGTTCTGGCCTGTAATAATTATGAGATCGTGGACCTCGGTGTAATGGTGCCCCCGGAGAAAATTATTCAGACCGCCAGGGAAGAAGCTGTCGACATTATAGGACTCAGCGGGCTTATCACACCTTCCCTGGACGAAATGGTGTTCCTGGCGCGGGAAATGCAGCGGCAGGACTTCGAAATTCCCCTGCTTATCGGTGGGGCAACGACGAGCAAAGCCCACACAGCGGTCAAGATAGACCCGGGCTACAATGCCGCCGTGGTCCATGTGAATGACGCCAGTCGCGCCGTGACCGTGGTGGGGGATTTATTGCAGAAAGAACGGAAGGATGCGTATAAGAAATCCATCAAACTCGATTATGAATCCTTCCGGGAAAAATTCCTGGCCAGGGGCAGGGAAAAGGCCTACCTCTCCCTGTCCGAAGCGCGTGCCAATAAATTGTCACTGGAATGGGGTTCAGGTGCTATTGGAGTGCCCCGTATGCTCGGTGTTCAGGAAACCGGACAGGTGGATTTGAGAAGACTCGTGCCCTATATAGACTGGTCTCCATTTTTCAGGGCCTGGGATTTGCATGGGAAATACCCTGAAATTCTGGAGGACAAAGTTGTAGGGTCACAGGCGCAGGAACTCTATGCCGATGCCCGGAAAATGCTGAGGGGGTTGATTCGCAAGAATCAACTTGGGGCCAAAGGCGTATTTGGCTTGTTTAAAGCCAATGCCATAGAAGACGACATTCAAATTGAAACTCCTGAAGGAGAGGCCTTTTTTTTCAGGACACTGCGCCAGCAGAGCGTTAAGCGCGACGGGGTTCCCAATCTGGCACTCTCCGACTTTATCGCCCCTCAGGATTCAGGGCAACAGGACTATATGGGCTGTTTCTGTGTAACGGCAGGTATTGGTGTGGCTCAATTGGCTGATGCCCTCAAAGATTCCCTGGATGATTACGGGAGCATTATGGTCAAGGCACTGGCCGATCGTCTCGCGGAAGCTTTTGCCGAGTATCTCCACCGGGAGGTGCGTATGAAATTCTGGGGGTACGCCCCGGAGGAACAATTGGACAACCAGGCCCTGATCAAGGAATCGTATCGGGGTATCCGACCTGCTCCGGGCTATCCGGCATGTCCGGATCATTTGGAAAAGGAAACCATTTGGAAGGTGTTGCAGGTAGAGGAGCGGATAGGTGTGTCCCTTACCGAGAGTCTCGCCATGTGGCCTGCCGCAAGTGTGAGCGGGTACTATTTTGGCCATCCCAAAGCCCGCTATTTCGGACTGGGTAAGATCAAAAGGGACCAGTTGGAAGATTACGCCAGACGCAGGAAGATACCGCTCAGCGAGGCAGAAAAATGGTTACGTCCCAATCTGGCTGAGGAATCCTGAAGTTTTCCCACGTATTTATTCGAAGTGCCAAGAGATCAAAAGTTAGTTATGAAGGTTACAGAACATATTGAAAAGGCAAAAGAAACCCTGTTTTCTTTTGAAGTAATTCCACCTGTAAAGGGGAAACAAATTGAGGAACTCTATCGCAACATCGACCCGCTGATGGAGTTCAAACCCCCTTTTATTGATGTGACAACATCCCGGGAGGAGTATATCTACATCGATCGGGAGGGCCTGCTGGATAAGCGTCGTACGCGGATGCGGCCCGGAACTTTGGGTATTTGCGCAGCAATCAAACACAAATACAATGTCGATACTGTACCCCATGTGCTCTGCGGGGGGTTCACGCGCGAGGAAACCGAATATTTGCTGGTGGATTGCCAGTACCTGGGTATCGACAATGTGATGGCACTACGGGGAGATGCGATGAAAGAAGAAAAATATTTTACTCCAACCCAGGGTGGCCATACAAATGCCTCTGACCTGGTCACCCAAATCGTCAACCTGAATAAAGGGCGGTACCTCCACGAGGTGGTCGAAACCGACCAGTGCCCGGATTTTTGCGTAGGTGTGGCCGGGTATCCGGAAAAACATATGGAGGCACCTTCATTGAATACAGATCTTAAATGGTTGAAACACAAGATTGAACTGGGGGCTGAATACATCGTAACCCAGATGTTTTTTGACAACCAGAAGTACTTTGAGTTTGTGGATCGTGCCCGCGCCATGGGTATTGATCTTCCCATAATCCCGGGAATAAAGCCCATCGCAGTTAAAAGGCACCTGCAGCTATTACCCCAGGTATTTCGAACGGACCTGCCCGAGGCGCTTATCGAGGCGGTGGAAGGCTGCCCGGATAACAGAGCGGTACGTGAGGTAGGTGTCGAATGGGCCATAGCCCAGTCCCGGGAGCTCAAGGCAGCGGGAGTTCCTGTGATTCACTTTTATTCCATGGGAAAATCAGACAACATCAAGGCCATTGCCGAAGCCGTTTTCTAAGGGTTAAAGTCCTCGCAGCACCGGCCTGACTTTTGCCAAAAAGCCTACCTTTACCGCCCATGAAAAAAGGGATTTGCATTGTTCTTTCGGTTCTCTGGGGGCTCTCGACATACGGACAGGACCCAAAACCCGTCCGGAACCTGGATTTAAACCCCTTTTATGGTTCTATCCTTCTCCACAATCCGGATATATCCCACCTGATCCGTGCGCATCCCGCGGGTTTTATACTCGGGTTAAACCGAAAAACCTTCGGGTCAGAACCCTGGGAACAGCGCTATGGATATCCCGATCAGGGTATTTCCTTTATCTACCAGGATATGGGTACTGCTACCCTGGGCTCCAATTACGGCATATACCTGCACTATAATTTCTATTTCTGGAAACGACGATTAAAAGCGCGAATCGGCCAGGGGCTGGCGTATAACACAAACCCCTATGACGCTGTGGACAACGTCAGGAATAATGCCTATGGGTCCTCTTTTATGAGTTCCACCTACCTGATGTTTCAGTATCACAGGGAACGGATCTGGAACCGCCTCGGGATAAGCGCAGGGATTACGTTGGTTCATTATTCCAATGCCAACGTTCGCGCTCCCAACACTTCCACCAATACACTCGGACTTACAGCAGGTTTGATCTATGAACTGGAGGCGAAGCAGCCCGGGGCTGAACCCTACAAGCGCTGGCCGGAAATGCCTTTAGACAAGCGCATGCGTTTTAATCTCATCTTCCGATCCGGTATCAACGAGAGCGATGTAGTGGGTTCAGGTCAATTTCCATTTTATATTTTTTCGGCCTATGCCGATAAACGTTTGGCCCAGGTGAGTGCCATTCAAGTGGGGGCAGATATTTTCTTTTCCAATTTTTTAAAGGAACTCATTGCGTTTCAGTCTAATTCCTTTCCCGAACTCGAGGTAGATCCCGATGCCGATTTCAAGCGGGTGGGTATTTTTGTTGGGCATGAACTTTTTATCAATAAACTCAGCGTCACTACCCAGCTGGGTTATTATGTATATTACCCTTTCGACTTCGAGGGCCGGGTCTATAACCGCGTGGGTATCAAGCGATACTTTGGGGAGAAATGGTTTGGGGCGATCAGCCTGAAGTCCCACGGGGCCAAGGCAGAGGCTATTGAATTTGGTGTAGGTATTCGACTTTGAGGTCATATAGACGAATGAAAAAATTATGTATCATACTGCTTGTGGTTTTCACCCTCTTCGGCGAGGGCTGCGGGCCTGACAGCCCGGATTGTTTTCAAGCCTCAGGGGATATTGAACAGGTGCGGCTGGAAGTACCGGCATTCTCGGGGATCACTGTTTTTGAAAATATCCAGTTGGTCGTGCGGTACGGACCTGAACAGGAAGTAGTTCTGGAAACGGGGGCAAACCTCAGGTCCGATATCTCTGCAAAAGTAGTGGAGGGTACCCTGGAGCTGAGGGATTCTAATTCCTGTAATTATTTCAGGGGCTACGGCAGGACAACCTTTTATGTAACCACGCCAGACCTCCGGGTGCTTCGAAGCAGCACAGGATGGCCCATACGCAGCGATGGAGTGCTGCCTTTTTCCGATCTCAATTTGGTTTCTGAGAGTTTTAATAATCCGGAGGCCGTGACGACCGATGGCTCGTTTGACCTAGAAGTAGATGTGGAGCGGCTTCAGGTAGTATCTAATGGCATCGCTTTTTTCAAACTTCAGGGGCGGGCAGGGCAATTTTCCGTTACAATCGCTGCCGGGGATACCCGCGTAGATGCCAGGGACCTGGTCGCAGAAACTGTACAGGTCAGTCACAGGGGAAGCAATGATCTTTTAGTACGGCCCATGCAGCGCATTTCGGGACGGATTAACGGGTATGGCGACGTCCTGAGTTATGAAAGGCCTCCTGAGGTAGCCGTAGAAGAAACGTTCAGGGGTCGTTTGATTTTTATAGACTGACATGCGGGTGATGTGGCAGAAACTCCTGAATCTTTTGAATCCCGAAAAAGGGAGCCATTCGGTTATGGAAGCTGAGGGGTGCAGGCAGGCCGATATGTTGCTCCAAAAGCTTCTCGACAATCAGGAGATCCCCGGATTGGCTATATGCGCCAGCTACAAAGGGAAGACCTGGTTTAGGGCTGGATATGGTTTTGCGAACCTTGAAGAGGAGATCCCCGTAGACCCTGAGAGGGCCGTTTTCCGGATCGCCAGTATCTCCAAACCTATTACGGCCTCAGCCCTGGCCACCATGGTCGAAGACGGAACTCTTGACTTGCAAACGGATATCCGGACCTATGTACCTGAATTTCCCATGCGGCACGGACCGGTAAACCTGAAACAACTGGCCGCCCATACGGCTGGCATTCGGGCTTATAAAGGGAAAGAATTCGCACTAAACCGGCCGATGCAAATCGCGGATAGTTTGGAATTATTTATCCGGGACCCTCTTGAATTTGCTCCCGGGAAAGGTTATCAGTATACCAGCCTGGATTATGTGCTCCTGTCCCTTGCTATGGAGCGGGCGGCAGGCCTACCTTTTGATCAACTCGTATCTGAGCGGGTTCTGCAGCCCCTGCATATGTTCCATACCGTTGGGGAAGTGCCCGGAGAACGGGTCGCGAACCAGGTTGAGTTTTATACCCGTGACAAGAACGGATTTCAGCCGTCCGTACCTGTAGATACGCGCTTTAAAATCGCCGGTGGGGGTTACCTTTCCACAGCTCGGGATATTTGTCGATTGGGAGAGGCCTATCTGCAGGGAGAATTGATTCCAAGAGACCTTTATTCAGAATTTCTCGCCCCACAGCGCGTTGGGGGCACCTCCACTTATTACGGTTTAGGATGGGAGGTGAGTCGGGATGCCCGGGGGAGGGCGTTTTACGGGCACACGGGGA
>CAZEQO010000091.1:0-2804 GCA_964514365.1 uncultured Robiginitalea sp.
TGATACCCTTGATGAAGCCGGATTACTCGAACATCTTCCGGCATTGGAACTGGCCTTTGAGGTGAATCCGGAAACCGGGCGTTCCGAGATACACCTGAACGGAAAGAACGTAGAAAAGCAAATCCGGACTATAGAGGTATCCCGCTATGTCAGTGAGGTAGCTGCGATTCCTGAGGTGCGTACAAAACTCGTAGGGCTACAGCAGGAAATGGGCGCCGAGAAGGGCGTCGTCATGGATGGCCGGGATATCGGCACGGTCGTATTGCCAGGGGCGGAACTCAAACTTTTTATGACTGCGGCCCCTGAAACCCGAGCTGCCCGCCGGTATAAGGAGTTACTGGACCGTGGAGAAACGGTGACCTATGCGGAGGTGCTCAAAAACGTACGCCACCGGGACCATTTGGATTCCAACCGGGATGTCTCCCCCCTGACGCAAGCCGCCGATGCCATCCGCCTGGACAATAGCGATATGGGTTTGAAAGAGCAATACGAGCGGGTGCGCTCCTATGCAGACCGAATTCTAAAGGCAAAAAAATAGGCGCCCGGAACCCGGGCGCCTTAAACTTTTGATGGAAGTTTTCAGGAATTTGGGATAACCAATACCTGGCCCGGATGAATCATATCCGGATTGTCAAGCAGGTTGGTGTTCGCCTCAAAAATCACTTTATACTTCATCGGATCTCCGTAGTAGTGTTTTGCTATTTTACTCAGGGATTCCCCACTTTTCACCTCGTGTCTATGGTAAACTGAAGTGTCCTCGACGATGATGTTGGCCAGCAGATCCGAAGGTTTTTCACCTCCGACCTTTTTGATCTCGTCCCAGAGTATGTCCTTTTCGTACTGTGTTTTAACCGTTCCTTTGATTTTAAGGACTCCGTCTTCCACAACCACTTTCCCGTCTTTGGCCCCGAGCTTTTCGCCCAGGCTCAAGACCGATTGATACTTGTCTTTTACGCTCATTACGCTAAAAAATATTTAAGTTAACAAAAGTTTCTCCTTCTACGCCCTTAAAGATATGGAATGCGGCAGGATTTACAACCCTTGTACCCCCGGTATTTCCTGAATTTGATATACAAATCTTCGGGGTTTGTATACCCTTAAAAAATATTGGATAAAGCCGTAGAATGTTGTATTTTTGCACACCTTTTTTGCAGATGGTCAAGAGAAAAAGGGTTGAAATCACTGATGTAAAATAGCTTCCGGGGAGGTGCTTGACTCTTGAGAAACCCTGGAATACAAATTTAACTCAGCACATGGCTGAAGCACAAAAAACAGGGGAGACGGTAGAAGCCGTTGAGCCAAAAGCACAGGTGGAAGCGCCTGTAAAACAACAAGATCCGCAGGAATTCCTGGAAAACTTCGATTGGGAGAAGTACGAAGAGGGAATTGAGCGGGTTGAAGATGAAAAACTTAAAGAATTCGAAGATCTGGTGGCCAGCAATTTTGTGGACACCGCGGATTCCGAGGTTGTTGAAGGTACGGTAACGCACCTGACCGACCGGGAAGCCATTATCGATATCAATGCGAAATCAGAAGGGGTTATTTCCCTGAATGAGTTCCGTTACAACCCGGACCTGAAGATAGGGGATACCGTAGAGGTACTGATCGACATCCGTGAGGATCGCAGTGGTCAGCTAGTACTTTCCCACCGGAAAGCCCGGACCATTAAAGCCTGGGAACGTATCAACACGGCTTATGAGAAGGAAGAAGTAGTTACCGGCTTTATCAAATGCCGAACTAAAGGAGGGATGATCGTCGATGTATTTGGAATTGAGGCGTTCCTGCCAGGTTCACAAATCGACGTCAAACCTATACGCGACTACGATCAGTATGTCGGGAAGACCATGGAATTCAAGGTTGTGAAGATCAACCAGGAGTTCAAGAACGTGGTGGTTTCCCACAAGGCGCTTATCGAAGCCGATATCGAAGAGCAGAAAAAGGAGATTATCAGCCAACTGGAAAAAGGTCAGGTGCTGGAAGGAGTGGTGAAAAACATCACTTCTTACGGTGTTTTTATCGACCTGGGAGGCGTGGATGGCCTGGTTCATATTACGGATCTTTCCTGGAGTCGCATCAACCACCCCAGCGAAGTGGTGGATCTCGACCAGAAACTCAATGTGGTTATCCTGGATTTCGACGACAACAAATCGCGTATACAATTAGGTCTCAAGCAGCTTGAAAAGCATCCATGGGATGCCCTCGGCGATGAGATTAAGATAGGGGATAAGGTTAAAGGCAAGGTTGTGGTAATTGCAGATTACGGCGCATTCCTGGAAGTGGCTGAAGGCGTTGAAGGCCTCATTCACGTATCGGAAATGTCCTGGTCTACCCACCTGCGCTCCGCACAGGACTTTGTCAAGGTTGGAGATCAGCTTGAAGCTGTTGTCCTGACGCTCGACAGGGAAGATCGCAAGATGTCCCTGGGGCTGAAGCAACTCACTCCGGATCCATGGACCGACATCACTACCAAATACCCTGTGGGCTCCCGTCATAAAGGGATTGTTCGCAACTTCACCAATTTCGGTGTTTTTGTAGAACTGGAAGAGGGTATCGATGGCCTGATTTACATTTCAGACCTCTCATGGACCAAGAAGATCAAGCACCCGTCTGAATTCGTAACCGTTGGGGACGAACTCGAGGTAGAAGTGCTTGAACTCGATGTAGACGGACGTAAACTCAGCCTGGGTCACAAACAGACCACTGAGAACCCATGGGACAAATACGAAGGTGAATTCGGTGAGGGTACCGTACACAAGGTAGTCCTCAAGGAAATCGTTGATAAAGGTGCCATTATTGAGCTCAAT
>CAZEQO010000091.1:2956-10979 GCA_964514365.1 uncultured Robiginitalea sp.
AAGCCAGTAGCAAGAAAAAGAAGTAAGTCGCTTCGCTTCCTGAACATTCAAACCCCGGACTTTTTCTCCGGGGTTTTTTTATGGATGGGCGGGCGGGGCCCGAAGCCCTGAAATTTATTTGCCCCATGTATTTGGCAGAATTGCCTATTTTTGCCTTGCGACGCCATAGGTTCGAACCCGTATGATTCAAAAAGTCCTTCTTTCTTCAAAAGAAATCGACATCATCCTGCACCGACTGGCCTGTCAATTATTAGAAAATCATTTAACTTTTTCGGATTCTGTTCTCATCGGACTGCAACCCAGGGGCACCTTTCTCGCCCACAGGTTGCGGGATATCCTCCGCGATGATTACAAGGTGAAGCACATTCCCTTTGGGCTTTTGGACATCACGTTTTACCGGGATGATTTTCGGAGGGGAGATAAAACCCTTTCGGCCAGCAGTACCCAAATCGATTTTCTCGTAGAGGGTAAGCGGGTTGTCCTTATTGATGATGTCCTCTATACCGGAAGGAGTATTCGGGCGGCCCTGACAGCCTTGCAGTCTTTTGGACGGCCGGGATCTATTGAATTACTGACGCTCATTGACCGCCGGTTCAGCCGGCATTTGCCCATTCAGCCCGATTACAGGGGCCGACAGGTGGATGCCATAAAGGAGGAACGCGTTAAAGTCTGCTGGAAGGAAAACGAAGGAGAAGATACGGTATACCTGATTAGCCATTAAAAGTATGAGTGACCTGAGTGTACGAAATTTACTGGGAATCAAATACCTTCAAAAGGAGGATATCGATCTGATTTTTGAAACGGCAGATCATTTTAAAGAGGTATTAAGTCGGAGCATTAAGAAAGTCCCTTCCCTCCGCGACATTACGATAGCCAATATCTTTTTTGAGAATAGTACGCGCACGCGCCTGTCCTTTGAACTGGCCGAAAAAAGACTGTCCGCGGATGTCATCAACTTTTCGGCCGCCCAGTCCTCGGTTCGGAAAGGTGAAACCCTGATCGATACGGTTAACAATATCCTTTCCATGAAGGTCGATATGGTGGTTCTCCGCCATCCGAACGCCGGTGCGGGGATCTTCCTTTCTAAGTACGTGGGGGCCTCTATCATCAACGCGGGGGATGGGGCCCATGAACATCCGACACAGGCATTACTCGATACCTTTTCAATCCGGGAACGCCTGGGCGGGGTGGCCGGCCGCAAAGTGGTTATCGTCGGTGACATCCTGCACTCACGGGTGGCCCTGTCCAATATATTCGCCCTGCAAATGCTGGGAGCGGAAGTTAAGGTGTGTGGACCTAAAACATTGATTCCCAAATATATTGAAACCCTGGGAATCCAGGTTGAAGACAATCTCAGAAAGGCTTTGGAATGGTGCGATGTGGCCAATATGCTCCGCATCCAGAACGAGCGGATGGACATGAGTTATTTCCCCACCCTCAGGGAGTATACCATGCAGTACGGGGTGAATAAAGCTCTGCTCGACAGTCTGGATAAAGAGGTGGTGATCATGCACCCGGGCCCTATCAACCGCGGGGTTGAGATTACCAGCGATGTCGCCGATTCAGACCAGTCGATTATCCTCACCCAGGTTGAGAATGGAGTGGCCATCCGTATGGCCGTGATTTATTTGCTGGCTTCAAAAATAAAATAAGCCCTATGATTTTTGATCGAGACGGAAATACTACCATAATCCTTCAGGAAAAGGCCTCCCTGCCTACTTTTATGAAAAACCTGAAACAGGCGTATCCAAAACTGAAGAACGACCACCTGATTCTCAACCTGTTTTCGTTTGGAAACCTGGAGACATCAGACCTGCTTGAGTTTATGGAACTTTCAAATACACACCGGGGGAGTGGCAAGTCTTTCGTTTTGGTCAGCAGCGCCATTGCACCCGACGATATTCCGGAGGAGATCAGTTTGGCGCCTACCCTTCAGGAGGCTCGCGACATTATTGAAATGGAGGAGATTGAACGGGACCTGGACCTCTGATTTATGGGGGGTGGCCTGAAGATGCGTTTACAAATACTCGGGTGTTATGCGGCTACCCCGAGATTTCTGGCCCCACCGAGCGGGCAGGTTCTCGAGGCCGGGAAACACCTGGTGCTTATCGATTGTGGTGAGGGCACCCAAATGCAATTGCGCCGGTTCAAGGTGCGTTTTAGCAGGATACAGCATATTTTTATTTCGCACTTGCATGGGGACCATTTTTTCGGACTCCCCGGGCTCATAGCCACTTTCCGGCTCCTGGGGCGCGAAAAGCCACTGCACATCTACGGGCCGGTTGGGATTCAGAAGGCCATTACCCTTTTGTTGAAAATCGGGGATTCCTGGACCGACTTTCCCTTGCATTTCCACGAACTCTCCGCCCCGGGTTCCGAACTGATTTTTGAAGATGCCACATTCTCGGTCCGCACCCTGCCACTTGACCACCGTATTTACACCAATGGATTTCTTTTTACCCTCTCGGCAGGCGAGCGCAGGCTTATACCGGAAGCCGTGGAGAAATACGGGATTGATAAAGCCTATTACCGAAGGATCAAGAAGGGCGAAGATGCGGTTGACTCAAACGGGGCTCTGATACCAAATACCTTGCTTACCGGGGCTCCGCCACCCCCCAAGCGGTATGCTTACTGCAGTGATACAGCCTTTAAGCCCGACCTTGCACCCCTTATCAAAGGTGTGGACGTCCTGTACCACGAGTCGACATTCCTCGCTCAGGAGGCAGCCCTTGCCGGGAAAACGAAGCACTCCACGGCCGGTGAAGCCGGACGGATGGCCCGGATGGCCGGGGTGGGCCGGCTTGTGTTGGGACACTACTCTACGCGCTATAAAGATCTGGAGGCGTTTCGAAAAGAAGCCCTGGAATACTTTCCCACGGTTGATTTAGCCGAAGAAGGCTCCGTGATTCAGTGGTAGCCTTCCCGGTTCAAACAATGCTTTACACCCTTTGCGATTCCAAAGCTTTTTGGCAATTTTGTTCGTATCTTAAAACCCCTTAAAGCCAGTATGCACGAAGATTTAGGAAATTACCGGAAAGTCTACCAGAAAGAGCAATTGTTGGAATCGAATGTCCCGGAGAACCCCATGGAGCTTTTCAGGAATTGGTTCTATGAACTCGAGGCTCACGGCGGCTCGGATGAGCCTAACGCCATGAGTATTGCCACAAAGGGCCTGGATGGGTTTCCGAAGACACGGGTCGTACTACTGAAGCGTTTTACAGCCGAAGGATTTGTTTTTTACACGAATTACAAGAGCGAAAAGGGAAAAGCCATCGCGGCGGATCCCAGGGTGTGCCTCTCTTTTTTCTGGCCCCAACTCGAACGGCAGATAATTATAAAAGGAACGGCTGAAAAACTTGCGGAAAACCTTTCGGATGGTTATTTTGAGTCCCGCCCGGACGGGAGTAAACTAGGGGCCATTGTCTCTCCCCAGAGCGAGGTGGTCGACTCCCGGGAAACACTGGAGGAGGGATTGCGCCAACTGGAGGAAAAGTATAAGGGAAAGGAAATTCCAAGACCGGACTTTTGGGGTGGATTTTTAGTCCGTCCGCAGTCCCTGGAATTCTGGCAGGGAAGGCCGAATCGACTCCACGACAGGATCCGGTACGAATTGCAGGAAGACTGGAACTGGAAGATGCAGCGCCTGGCGCCCTGATCCTGAGGCAATAAAAAGACTGATGAACAACAACCCAAACCAATTCTATAACGATGAAAGAGTTAATCCTGGTAAGACACGCCAAGTCCTCCTGGGAATACGATGTAAAGGACGCAGACCGCCCCCTCAGCGAGCGGGGTATTGCGGATGCGCACCTGATCGCCCAGGCCCTTGAAAAGAAACTCAAAGGTGTACAAGCCATTTTTTCAAGTCCCGCAAACCGCGCCCTGCATACCTGTATGATCCTGATGCGGGAGATGGGGCTGCCCCTTGCGCTAGTTGAGGTGGTCCCGGAGTTATACGATTTTTCCGGACAGGGGGTAAACCAACATGTCTGGAGCCTGGATGATGCCCTCGAAAAAGTGATGCTTTTCGGACACAACAACGCCATGACGCATATTGCGAATAAATGGGGCAGTAAATATCTGGAGAATGTACCTACCTGCGGGGTGGTACACCTTTCCTTCCCGGTCAACTCCTGGAAGGAGATCTCCTACGGGGATACGCTAAATACCGTATTTCCAAAAAACCTGAGATGAAACATGAATAAAAATCAATATGTAAACCGGGAGATCAGCTGGCTGCGTTTTAACGAACGTGTTTTGCAGGAAAGTGTGGATGTTCAGGTCCCGCTGATCGAACGACTGCGTTTTCTCGGGATATTCTCCAACAACCTCGATGAGTTTTTCAAGGTGCGCTATGCAACGGTCAAACGTATCGTGCAGGCTGGAAAATCGGGTAAAAGTGTCCTCGGCGGCGAACGGGCCAAGGACCTGTTGGATGAGATAACCAGCATTGTCATCCGGCAACAAAAAGACAGCCAGGTGATTCTCAAGCAAATTGAACAGGAGCTGGAAAAAGAAAATATTTTCCTGATCGATGAAACGGAAATCCAATCCCACCAGGAGGAATTCCTGAAAACCTATTTCATCCAGAATGTAGGACCGTCCCTGATGACGATTATACTGAATAGCGTGATTGAGTTCCCGACCCTGAAGGATACGGCAGCTTACCTGGCCGTTAAAATGGTGCTGGAAGAGGACAATGGTGCCACGGCCCATGAAGGCCCGAACCAATATGCCCTTATTGAGATTCCCAAGGAAATCGATCGTTTTATTGTCCTGCCCAGGGAGGGGAACCGAAACTATATCATGCTCCTGGATGACCTGATCCGGTATTCGCTCAAGAGCATTTTTAATATGTTCTCCTATACGTCCATCTCGGCCCATATGATCAAAATTACCCGTGATGCGGAGCTGGATATCGACAACGACCTGAGCAAGAGTTTTATAGAGAAAATTTCCAGCAGTGTGGAAAACCGTAAAATCAGCGATCCGGTGCGTTTTGTCTACGACAGTTCCATCGAAGCGGATACGCTGAATTTCCTTAAGGAGAAGATGAATATTGAGGATACCGACAGTGTGATTCCCGGTGGCCGGTATCACAATCGCAGGGACTATATGGGTTTTCCGAGCCTGGGGCGCTCAGACCTGATGTATGAGCGGATTAAACCCCTGCCCGTGGAGGGTTTGACTTTGGATGGCAGCCTTTTTGAACGGATCGCCGAGAAGGACCACCTGCAGTATGCCCCCTATCATACGTTTATGTATGTGATTAAATTCCTCAGGGAAGCCGCCCTGGATCCGAGGGTGCGAACCATTAAAATCACGGTGTATCGCCTGGCCAATAATTCACAGGTCGCGGCATCGCTTATCAATGCGGCCAAGAACGGGAAACAGGTAACCGTGCAAATTGAACTGCAAGCGCGTTTTGACGAACGGGCCAACATCGAATATGCCGAACAACTTCAGGAGGAGGGCGTCCGCCTTATTTTTGGAGTCCCGGGCCTGAAAGTGCATAGTAAAATTTGCGTTATCGAAAGGGAGGAGGGCGGCGACCTGAAGCGCTATGGCTTTATCAGCACTGGGAATTTTAATGAGAATACGGCCCGCATTTACACCGACTATACCTTGTTTACTTCCCATGAAGCCATCTTGAAGGAACTCAATAAGGTGTTTAATTTCTTTGAGACTTCCTATAAGATCTACAAGTATAAACACCTGATTGTATCCCCCCACTACACCCGTACCCGTTTTAAAAAACTCATCGATGCGGAAATCGCAAATGCACGGGGAGGGAAACCGGCGTTTATAAAGATTAAAATGAACAGCCTTACTTCCTATGACATGGTAGACCTGCTCTACCAGGCCAGTAATGCCGGGGTAAAGATTCAGCTTATCATTCGGGGAATCTGCTGCCTTATACCGGGTATTCCCGGGATGAGTGAGAATATAGAAGCTATCAGTGTGGTCGATAAGTTCCTCGAACACCCCAGGATTTTTATTTTCGGGAATAATGGGGCGCCCCAGGTCTATATTTCTTCCGCAGACTGGATGACCCGGAATCTGGATTACCGGGTGGAAGTAGGATGTCCTATTTATGACCAGGCGATCAAACAGGAACTTCTGGACACTTTTGAGATTTCCTGGAAGGACAATGCAAAGGCCCGTGTATTTGATGCCCAGCAGAGCAATAGTTACCGGGTGAGTGAGTCTCCTGATTTTCGATCCCAGTTTGAAATGTACTCGTACTACCAGCAAAAATTAAAGGACCCGGGTGAAAATACGTAAGTATGCCGCTATCGATATTGGATCCAACGCCATGCGGTTGTTGGTGCATAATATTGTGGAAACACCGGGGCGTCCGGTACAGTTTTTTAAAAATGCCCTGGTACGTGTTCCGGTGCGCCTGGGAGAAGATAGCTTTGGGGTTGGGGCCATTACTGAGGCCAATGTCGATCGCATGATCAAAACCCTGAAGGCCTTTTTACTGCTAATCGAGGTAGGAGGCGTTGAGAAGTATCGCGCCTGCGCCACTTCGGCCCTTAGGGAAGCCGATAATGGCACGGAAATCATCGGGCGTATCTTAAAGGAAACCGGTCTGGAGGTGGAGCTGATCGATGGTCAGCAGGAGGCTGCAATAATTGCGGGTACAGACCTGGCCCGGCTCCTGCAGGAAGATGCGAGTTATTTGTATGTGGATGTGGGCGGGGGAAGCACAGAGTTTACGGTTTTCTCAGGGGGAAAGCCGGTACTTTCAAGGTCTTTTCAAATCGGAACCGTTCGCCTGATAAAGGAATGGGTAGCGGAGTCAGAATGGGAAGCCCTGGAGCAATGGGTTCGCGAAGCCGTTAAGGGCCTTCCCAAACTGTCTATTATCGGGTCCGGAGGGAATATCAACAAACTTCATAAAATGTCCGGCCGCAAGGTTGGGCAACCCCTTTCTTTTATCTGGCTCAATGCCCAGTATCACTTTTTAAAGAGTATGAGTTACGACGAGCGTATATCTGAGCTGGGTTTGAATCCCGACCGGGCGGATGTCATTCTTCCGGCCACTGAAATTTTTTTACGCACCGCCAAGTGGAGCGGTATTAAAAAGATTCACGTCCCGCAAATAGGTTTGGCGGACGGGATAATACGGGATCTTTATTTCAGGGAACTTACGGGCTGATCGCCCGGAGCGACCAGGAATTCCGGAGGGAAGGGTGAATTGGGATACATTCCGGGAGACTTAATTTAGAACAAACTTATCCGTGAACCGTTTCCGCAGTACCCAGTCCTTTCATGATTTCCGCTTCGTAGACCAGTAAATCTTCCCATTTTTTATCGACTTCTTCCCGATTTCCGTAATGCCGCGCAAATTTCAGGAACATCGTGTAGTGCCCGGCTTCACTGATCATTAGTTTTCTGTAGAATTCCGCCAGCTCCGCATCCTGAAGTTGTTCGGAGAGCAAACGGAATCGCTCACAACTTCGAGCTTCGATCAGGGCTGCGTACAACAGCCTGTGTACCAGTTGTTCGCTTCGGCTGCCTCCTTTGGGGAAAAACTTCATCAGGGCGATAACGTATTCATCCTTGCGATACCGACCCAGGGTTTTCCCGCGTGCGAGAATACGATCGTGGACCATTTTAAAGTGCCCCATTTCCTCCCGGGACAAGGCGATCATTTCCTGAACAAGGTCGGGATATTCCGGAAAGGTTACGATGAGGGAGATGGCCGTACTGGCCGCTTTCTGTTCACAGAAGGCGTGGTCTGTAAGGATTTCATCGATATTTTTTTCAACGATATTAACCCATCGGGGATCCGTGGGCAGCTTTAAACCGAGCATAGACCTGTAATTTTAAAACAAAGGTAAAAAGAATTCACCCCGGTTGCCAAAGACATCGACTCCTGGTTTCGAGGGTAATTCCGCAGGGGGTTTTCAGGAGGATGGTACCGGTATTCGAAACCGATCCCCCCGGTCCGGGACCGTCATTATCCAAAAACCCTACCGCTACAGATCCAGGTCAAAGGTTTGGCGAAGCAGGT
>CAZEQO010000092.1:0-3201 GCA_964514365.1 uncultured Robiginitalea sp.
TACCCTCAAACCCATGGGGGGTGTACCAATCAAATTCGACGTTTTCTACCCCGGGGGACACCAGGGTAGCCATTCCCATTTGGTCTCTGTAGGGGCGGGTGAGGTAGGTATAAAACTTTCCCTCCTCATCTGTTTGTACCTTTTTCACCTGAAAGTCAGGACCCGGAAGTGAGATAGCAATCCAACGTTCCGCAAGTGCAGTGCCCTCCGAAGTGGTTACCCGACCGGAAATCAATTCGCCCCGCTGTTCCGGAATGGCCAGGATATCATTTACCCTTTGTGGGATGCGTTTGAGGAAGTCCATGGAGGATGCCCCAAATTCGGTGGAACGCACCGGTGAGAGTGCCTGTAAATCATCCGTTTTTCGAATGGAAAGGGAATAGGATCCGTATCCCCTGGGCCCCCTGAAATTCTTAAGTTGCAGGCTGACCAATTCCCCTGTTTTAAAAACGTTCTTTTCCAATTGCAACCCAAGATCTTTGGAAAGCGTATTTTCCGCCCCGTCATCCAAATCGAAATCCTGAGAACCCATGCATTCTGCCCTATTATTCTCGGGGTTCAGAAAAACATTCTGGTCGGAACGGTACGGATTTAAAAAGGTGAGGTCGCTACTGTAAAACTGAGTTACCCCTGCATTCTTCATCCAGTGTGTATACGCTACAAGTTTATAATTCCCGGATGGCAGGTCTGTGGGGAAAAAATAATCGCCCTGGCCCCTGCCCTTTTCCAAATCGATTTTCTGGGTAAAAACCACGGTATTATCTTCTCCGATAAGCTGCAGGTAAGCAACTTCGCTGAGTTCGCTAAGCCTAAAGGTCTGGGTATTGATGCAATATAAGCTGTAATACAGGTATTCTCCCGGCATATAAAGGGTGCCCGGGGTGTGCACGTAAAGGGCCTCCATGGGGATATCCCTCAGGAGCTCCAGTTCTTCCTCACTGGAAATTCGCACCTGAGCGCCCAGCAGAAAGCCGCAGAAAAGGGTAAGCAGGAGTACGATATTTTTCAGGTGGTTTCGCATAGCATTTATTCAATCCAAAATTCAGGAACTTCATTACTCCCCAGTACCGTACAATCCCCGCATTCCCTTTTAACATAAGCATAAGTACCCGGGCAGGCCCCCAACCCCTCGTCGTTCGGTGAGATATAGGCAATTTGGCCGAGGTTCACCAGCTCCACTATAGACTGCGGGCACGGATTCGGTGGCAGGGGCGCACAAAAAGAGGAGTGTGCTTCAGGAGAGGAGGTGGGAACACAATTAATCACAAAAGGGGGTTTTTCCAGATCCGGAAAGAGATCTTCAAAGTTAAAGAAAAGGCGTTCTTCGCGAACTGATGCGACTTCAAAAAATCCGATTACCGGGGCCTCAATGCGATTGGTAGCTTCGATATTCCCGCTTAGAAAACCGGGCTGGACGCTGTTAAAAACCGATTCGGATGCCGAAAAATCGTTCAGGCTTTGAAAATATGAAAACGCCTGTGCAGATTGTACAAATTGCCGGACCAAAATGCTGTACCTGTGGCTGATCATAAAATCTGTGGCCCCGAGGAACCTGACGGGATACCGCAGGATTTCGGGATTTGCAAGGGTGGTTACGTCGTTTTGAAGTACACGGGTGGAAGGCACGGTCTTAAAACAGGTTTGTTGCTCTTCAGTCCTTGGGACAATCTCAAGGTCGTATTCTATTGGAATGGCGCAAGGGTCGTAATTCGTGAGCTGGAAGTCCCTCGAGGTCCACTCCGGGGCGATAATCTTATACGTTTCTTCATATTCGTATCTGTAATACAAAGCGCCTTCAGATTGAGGCGTACCATCCAAATAAATAAAAACGCCGTCCGTACCGTTTTCATTAAGTTCGCGTTCTGCGTAAAGGTTGTCGATACGGGCAGTACCGGACAACTCTTCCGGGGTGGATCTGTATATGGCACCATCGGCCGCAGCAATCACCAATTCGTACGTCCGTCCGGGCTCCACTGCAAATTCTACATCCGAAAGATAGACCCCATTTTCGCTATGCCGGAAGGTATAGTTATCCCCCT
The DNA here is from genome assembly GCA_964514365.1 of uncultured Robiginitalea sp. GTDB lineage: Bacteria > Bacteroidota > Bacteroidia > Flavobacteriales > Flavobacteriaceae > Robiginitalea. Next base: position 2,040 of record CAZEQO010000092.1, read on the forward strand.
GATTCGTTTCCACGGCAACCTGGGCCCGGGATTCCGGGGGGACAGTGTCAGTTTCAAAACCAAAGCTTCGCGTCAGGCGTATTTGCTGGGTTTTCAATTCATCGGTCAGGGAGGCTTCAATCACCAGCAGGTCTGGCGTACTTTGTTCTTCTAATTCCACGGTCTCCACACAGGAAAAAAAGAGAAGGGGAAACAAGACCAGGCAGCAGGAGATTATAATCGGCGGTATACGCACCCTGCACAGGCTCCCCGTAGCCCAACTCCGGTGTCCTGGATGTAACTTTATATGGTCCGCACGTGTACTCATTCGATCCAGAATTCAGGTCTTGCTGTGGTTCCCAAGGCCGTACAATCCACACAAGACAAGGGTTTTGTCAAATAGGGCGCCGCGCCTCCCGGAAGACCTTCCCGCTCATTATAGTCTTCGCAATCTTCATTCTCGGTATGGTAGGCGATAAGTCCCTCCAGCACACCCAATATAAGCAGGGCGGGGATATAATTCCAGACTATCTGAAGCAACTTCATCAGTGATATTAAAACTTAAAATTATATGTAATCGACGGAACGGGAATCGCAAAAATGGAACTCTGTAAGGCCTTGACCTCTCCATTTTCAGAAACAAAAAACAGAGAATACGGATTGTTCCTTCCCAAAACGTTATAGACCGAAATTGTCCAGAAACTATGGGCCAATTTGTTCTTTTTATGATTTCCCTCAATGTTGACCCCCAAATCCAAACGGATGTAATCCGGTATACGGAAGGCATTCCGGTCGCTGTAAAAAACGTAATCCGAATTATTAAAATTAAACTGGCCCACGGGATAGGTTATCGGGCGTCCTGTCTGATAGGCGAAATTCAGGGAAGCGCTGTAGCGTCTCGTAAATTTATAATTGGCGATCAGGCTGATGTCGTGCGGCCGGTCGTAATTAGAGGGAAAAAATTCTCCATCGTTGACCCGCTCCTCTGGAAACTGGCTGTCAAAGCGAATAAGTGACCGGGAATAGGTATATCCCAGCCAGCCGTTGAGTTTACCCCGGGTTTTCTTAAATAGAAATTCGACCCCATAGGCCCGGCCATCTCCCTGGATCACCTCGGTTTCTATGGCGTCGTTCAAAAGAATCTGGGCGCCTGTTTTAAAGTCGAGGACGTCCTGGGCCCACT
>CAZEQO010000092.1:3211-3787 GCA_964514365.1 uncultured Robiginitalea sp.
CCAGGTTCCTGAACAAGCCAAGTGTCACCTGCTGTGAGGTCTGCGGCCTGATATTCAAATCGCTCAGTTTCCAGGTATCTATTGGGGAAACTGTAGTGGTATTGGAAAGGGTGTGGATGTACTGATACATATTGCTGAACCCCGCTTTGATAGAAAAATCAGGGGTGAACAAGTACCGGGTTGAAAACCGGACCTCCGGCCCGCCATAGGTCGCAATGGTTTCCCCACTGCCATAGGCCAGGGTATCGATGACCGTCCCTGCATTCCGGGGCTGCCCCGGTGCATAAACATTCTGTTCGGAAGGGCCCGTGGCCGCAAAAACAGACAACCGCACCCCTGCGCTTACGCTGAGTCGATCCGTCACATCCCAGTCATCGGCTATGAATAACCCTCCTTCTACACCCTGTTCCCTGGGCAGGTCCTGCCCCACCACATCCGATTCGGACCCGTCCGGTTCGAGGGTACCCGGGCGAACATTGTAGAGTTTTCCGGCCAGCCCGAAAGTCAGGCGATGCTGGTCGTTTATACGAAATCGGTTAAAGGCTTTGAATTCCGTTTCCTCCACGGCATATCCAA
>CAZEQO010000092.1:3797-10978 GCA_964514365.1 uncultured Robiginitalea sp.
GAAAAAGCAGCGTTGTTGCGTTCGCTGAACTTATGGTTCCACATCACCGAAGCTGCCCGGTTGGAATAGGAAAAAGTGGAATCCGCTGTCAGGCTGAAACGGTCATTGCTGTAATAGCCCGTCGCCTTGATACGGTTATTCTCGTTTAAACGGTCGGTATAGGTAGCGATAACATCGTAAAAAGAGGCAGTACTATTGCTTAAATCTTCGTCGTCCAGTGCCCGCAGGATCCAATCGGAATAGGCGCCCCTGCCCCCTAGGACTAAAGATGATTTCCCCTTGCGCACCGGAACTTCCAATGCCAGGTTAGCAGTAACCGGCCCCACTGACCCTTCCCCTTTTATCTCCTTTGTATCCCCGTCAACTGTTGAAATATCGAATACGGAAGAAAGCCGGCCTCCGAATTCTACGGGGATCACCCCTTTAAAAATTTCGACCTGCTGGGTGACAAATGGGTTTAAGGCCTGAAATATCCCAAAAAAGTGTGTGGGATTATAGACGACCGCCTGATTGAGCAAAAACATATTCTGATCTGTACGTCCACCCCGGACGTTCAGGCCAACTGCCCCCTCACCTGCCCTTGAAATACCCGGAAGGCTGGCCGCGACATCGAGGATATTGCGCTCCCCGAGGACCAGGGGGATATCCTTGCTTTCCTCGGCATTAATAACTTCGGTCCCCGAAATGACAGCCTGTACATTCCGCTCTTGCTCGGCCTGAACCACCACCTCTTCCAATTGTTCAACACCTTCCTCCACATACCAGTCAAAGGCCCCGTCATTGTATATAATCATTTGTTTCAGGGTGCTTTCTTTTCCAACGGACCGGGCCTGCAATACACTGAGCCCTGCCGGTAACCTGATTTCATAATAGCCGTTTTCGTCTGTGGTCGTGCCGGTACCGTTGGTTTTATCCAGGATAACCATATCTGGGATGGGCCGGCCACTTTCCCGCTCCCTCACATATCCGGAGAGGGTAAAAGTGCTTCCGGAAGCGGAGCGATCCTGTTTTCCAATGCGTACCGTTTCCACCTGGGCGGGGCGGGAGGCGAGTTCCTCCTGGTTTACAAATACGGGCAAAGGCGGCTGTTGCTGATCTGTGGCCACCGCTATCCCAGGGGGTTGGAGCGAGTCCGGAAGGGATCCAAAAAAGCCATTGGGCAGTGCATCGTAGATCTGGTTATTTCTGGAAAGGACAAAGGTCTTTTCCGAATACGGGTAAAAGGTGACAGGGGTATCCTGAAGCAATTCAGCCAGGAAGTCCCCGGGTGTAATCTCCGAAAAAGACCCGGAAACCTTCTTATCCCCAAACCAGTTCGGCAGGTAATAGAATTGTAAGTCGGATTCTCGCTGTAACTTTTGTAAAACCTCAGGAATGGTCAGTGCCTCATATTGAATCTGGATAGGTTTTACGGGCTCCTGGGCCCAAAGACTGAGAGGAATACAAACGAGTAAAAATGCAATATATAGCCGCCTCTGCATTTAGAAGGGTAGGATTGATGGGTTTGCCAGGTGCCGGAAATTCCGGTTGGATGAATATGGTTGGTTAACGGTCGAAACTAAATATAAGGATAGAATTAGAATTTTCTCTTATCTCCTCTGGATTAAGCAGCATTCTTCGAAACTTCCCCTCTAAATAAAGCTGCACCTGATCGTCGTAATGCGGACTAAACGGATTTCCGGACTGGCCTGTGGGGAGGATACTCATACTCGCTTCGATATCCGAAAAGTCGATGACCCTCCGGGTCGATGGACCGGCACTTACCTTATAGAAACCTGTAGAATCATAGGGAAACATTAAATTATTGATGACTTCCCGGGTGCCGTTCACAGGAAACGGACCTACATTGAAATAGGACCGAAGGGATTCCATCCGTCCAAAGGGATGGTTAAATTCCACGGTATGTACGTCCTTCCAGCCCCATTCACCCTGGTAATCCCCGAAATCCGATTGAATCGAGGCTACAGCAGCTTCAAAGGCCTTCAAAACTATTTCGTCCCGCTGTTCAACGACATCGGGGGTACGGATATCATCCCACCAGACAGATTCGACCTTCCGCGACATTGGGGAAATTAACCGCTTGATCAAATGGGTACTCAGAAGGGATTCAAAACCCTCTGCGCCCAACTCATCTTTAAAGGCAGCACTGAGAAATTCATAAACCCACCGGTGGAAAAGTACGGCTTCTTTACTTTCCAAATCGGCGGTACCATCCCAGGCTTTTAAGGCCTCGAGCATTTGCTGTGCCTCTGCTTCAAAGTTCTGCTCCGGCAAGGCCCCGGCCAGGCTGGATACAATTTCCGGGTTCACCTCTGAAGTGACATCGGTGATCATTTTCATGACCGCATCCCTGTCCCAGTCGTCCCTGGGCTCCAGCAGGGATTCAATCCGTCGCGCCCGGTTTTCGGGAAGGTAATATCCTGGAATAATTCCATACTGACTGCTGTCGGGTTGATTATTGGCGGAATAAACATACCCCCAGGGCGGGTTGATTGTCCTGGGGTTTTTATCAAATGGCTGCTCAACCGGGGCGGGCACAGTGGCCCCATCGAGAAATAGCTTTGTACTCAGGCTGTCCGGATGGGTATTCAGGCGTGCGGCTCCCCACCAGGCTACATTTCCCTCAGCATCTCCATACATCACGTTAAGGCCCGGGGCGTGGATATACTCAACCGCTTTTTCAAAACTCACCATGTCTTTGGAATGGCTGATTCCGTAGAGGGCCTGCAGGACCTTGTTCGAACCCTGGGTGTACACCCAGGACATGCTCACGGGGTTAGAACCTTTAAGGGATTTCAGAACCCCATTCAGGACAGGTCCCCTATCTGTTTTTCGATAGCTAAAGGTCACAGTTTCCAAATCTTTGACCCGGATCTGTTTTTCAATGGTTTCAAAAACACCCCAGCCTTCAGGTCTTTCATACCGGGAACTGTCAGCGGAATCCAGGGTTTCGGAATAGAAATCAATATCGTCATTTTCAAACATGGTCAGCCCGTAGGCCATTCGCCGGTCATGTCCGAGCAGGGGGTATGGAACGCCGGCAAGGTAATACCCGTATTTTTCATATTCCGGGGTGATGATATGCGCCTCGTACCAGACCGAGGGTTGTGCAAATCCGATATGGGGGTCATTGGCCAGGATAACGCTGCCGTTTTTGGTTTTGCCCGGGCTGATCACCCAGGAATTACTGCCTTCAAGAGCGGGCAATGGGGTTCGGTCCAGAATCTTCCGGATATTCGCTGAAAGTAAATGTGCGGAATCCGCAGGGAATCTGGAGTCGTAGGTCCGAATCATTGTCGTATTTGACGGTGAGGTGCCCAACAATTCAGCCACATAATCCGGGCCCAGCCGATCGCTAACCTCCATCAGAAAAGGATCTGTCCTGTGGGCCATCGCAAAACTAAAGGCCATATAACCTACCGAATTATAGACATCCTGAAGCGTAAATGGTTTTTTTTCAAGTCCCGTCAGATAAAATTCTATGGGCGTCGGCCCCTCCTCTATGTATTGATTGATGCCATCGAGGTATGCTTGAGCCAATATAATAGCGGGGTCTGCAGGATCCACACCCTCCAATACTTTTTGGGTGGCTTCATCGATTCCCAGACCCAGGAAGAGTTTATCGTTGGCAAGGGCATCAACTCCAAAGACTTCAGATAACCTTCCCGGAGCTACCCGGCGAAGCACTTCCATCTGCCACAACCTGTCCTGGGCGTGGACATAACCCAGTGCCCTGAAAGCATCGGGCTCATTTTTGGCATAAATGTGCGGAATACCATAGGTGTCAAAATAAACGGTTACGGAATCTTGTAATTTAACCAGCTCTTTGTTCCCTGCGTATTCAGGTTTTTGATGTTGCACAAAAAGAATCCCGGCAAGCAGTAAAAGGAGCAGGAAAATACCGAGTATTAGCAGAAGGCGTTTTATGAGTTTCAAGGACGTGTGTTAAGAATTGAATCCTAAAGATAGTTCCTTTCTGAACAACTCAAAATGCACGGTTAGACCTATTGGACAGGTCCCGATTCCGGCAATACAAAAGAATCTGATCCGGAGTCAGCCAGGTTTTCATAGGCCTGAATCCCCGCATCCAGCCAGGTGCGATAGGTATCCACATCGGTGTTTTGGACCGGGGGGGCCAGTATCTCGAGGGTTGGGGAAAGCAGAACGTAATAAGGCTGGGATACCGCACCAAAATTCAAATTCTGGAAGGTACTCCAGTAATCCCCGACAGACTCGATATCTTTTTGATTGCCATTTTCATAGGCAAAGACAAATTGTTGATCTGCAGGGAGTAGTTTTCGCTCGTCCACATAGAGGGATATCAGCACATAGTCATCCCTTAGCCTTTGGAACACCTCGGGATCGCTCCAAACCTGTTCTTCCATTTTACGGCAATTCACACAGGCCCAACCCGTAAAATCAAGCAGGATAGGCTTCCCGCTGGCACGGGACTCCTCCAGGCCTTTTTCAAAATCCTTATAGCACTCCAGGCCCAGGGGGCAATCTGATTTCTGATCGCTCAGGGTATAGAAATCAGGCGGGGGGAAACCACTAAGCGCCTTTAGGGGAGTACTGGTAAACAGGCCATAGGTCAGATAGGCCGCAAACCCGAGAGAAACGAGGGCCCCGCCTATACTCCAGGTCGAACGGCGGACAACAGCCCCCGTTTTTTTGAAGCGGAAAGCACCGAGCAAATAAGCCGCGAGTAAAAGGGCCAGGAGAATCCAGATACCGAGGAAGACCTCTCTTTTCAGGATGCCCCAATTCCCGATCAGGTCCGCATTTGAAAGGAATTTCAAGGCAAGCCCGAGTTCTAAAAATCCCAGGACTACTTTAACAGTTTCCATCCACCCTCCCGAACTTGGAAGACGCTGTAACCATGAAGGAAATAAGGCAAATAAGGTAAACGGCAAAGCTAGGGCAAAGCCAAATCCCAGCATTCCAGCGGTCAGGTTTGTGGCGACATCCCCCTCTGAAAGGGCGGTACTGCCGAGCAAGCCACCGAGGATAGGACCTGTACAGGAGAAAGAGACAATTGCCAGGGTAAGGGCCATAAAAAAGATCCCGATCGCCCCTCCGATTCTATCGGAGGCCTGATCAGCCTTTGACGCCCATGAGGAGGGAAGGGTAAGTTCATAGTAACCGAAAAAGGAAAATGCAAAGGCTACAAAGACAACAAAAAAGAAAAGGTTCAACCAAATGTTGGTCGCAATGGTATTCAGGATTTGCGAATCGACGGAATCAAAGAAATGAAAAGGCAGACTGAGCAGAAAATAGATCAGGACAATACAGAATCCATAAAATCCGGCTCGTGCCACCCCTTTGGACCTGCTCTGGGTCTGTTTGGTGAAAAAAGATACGGTTAGCGGGATCATGGGAAATACACAAGGGGTAAGCAAGGCCAGCAACCCTCCAATAAAACCAAGTCCGAAAATCACCCAGATGCCCTGCTTTCGAGCACTACCTGATCCGGTGTCCTGTACCAGGCGCTCTTTATTTTTCAAATCTAACAGCAGTGCATCCCCTTTGGCCAGGGTTTCAGCATCGAGCGCAGCCGCTTCCGGTTCATACGGTTGGTCCGAGAAGGAGAATAAGAAGGTTTTATCCGCCCCTATGCAAACCTCTGCGCAAGCCTGATAAAACATATCGACCTGAATTCCTTTAATTTTCAGGTCGGTAAGTTGAATCTTCTGGGTAAATCGGGCGGTTTCCTTAAAAAAAGTTTCGTCCACCTCAAAAATCTCACTAAAGGCCGTGTGGGTTTCGCTTTCCATTACCGGTCCCAGGGTCCTGTAACCCTCGCCTTCGTTTTTAAAGGTAAACTCTGTGGGAAGGGCTCCTCCTGGCGGTGTATGCTGGGAATACAAGTGCCATTCGGGGTCTATCCGGGCCTCAAATACCACGGTGTAAATACTGTCCGATTCCCGGACCAGGTCCTGAGACCATTGTACAGGATCAACAGAAGCCTGTGCGTGCAATGTGGGCCCCTGGCTCAGCAAACACACAATAAATACAAGTAAAATCGTTTTTATCCGATCCATTCAATTTTCAGAATTTGTTTTGTCCCGGCCTGAACTTTAAAACGCTCATCGGAACGATGGCCTACCAGCCAGACAACCTCGTTTCCACTGCATAGAATCCACTGGTCCTCTTTTTCAAACAAGTTGAACTTATGATCCTTAAAATACTTGGAGACCTTTTGTTTGCCCTTCATTCCCAGGGGGTAAAAATAATCGCCTTTTTTCCATTTCCGCAATTGTAGTCCCTCCTTTAACGTTTCTGAGTCCACAAATAGTACGTTGGGTCCTGCCGCGCCCAATGCGGCTACACTGCTTATGGTTAAATGTGTGGCCACTCCCCTATCCCCCGCTGTGGGATAGACCGGGTAAATTCCTTCATCAGTGGCTGTGAGGGGCCGCATAAGAAGTGCATCCCTGTCCCTGAGCAGACGGTGGCTTACAGAGCGGATTTCCTTTCCACTCACCCCATCTATGAGTCGATTCAGTGCCTTCCAGTCCGTAAAGCCATAGGGTCTGAAAAGTTCGAAAAGATAGGTATCCAAAGGTTCTAAACGCATCAGGGCCTCCAGGGGAACCTGAACAATGTCGCCCTTTTTCTGAAATACTTCCTGCCGGATATCTGAAATATGGTTTCGCACCAGGGCATTACTACCACTTAAAAAACCCAATGTCTTTCGAAAATTGGCAAACATCCGGGTATCTGCGCGCTTTAATTGTGGCACCACGGTATGTCGTAATCGGTTTCTGAGGTATTTCTCTTCTGTGTTCGAAGAATCCTCCCGCCATGGAATTTCCCGACTCCGGGCGTAGGCTTCAATCTCCGCGCGTTGAAAAGGCAGGAAAGGCCTCCGTATGTTTTGAGCCCGCTCCGGGATTCCCGAAAGACCTTCCAGCCCGGTCCCCCGGATCAGGTTGATCAGAAAAGTTTCTAAAACATCATCCGCCTGATGCGCTGTTACGGTATATGCGAGTTGGCTATTCGCGAGTAATTCCCTAAACCAGGCGTAGCGCAACCTCCGGGCACCTTCCTGAAGTGATAATTTATTTAGGTCGCTATAACCTACTGTATCAAAACTTTTTACATGAACTTTTACGCCCCACTTGCCCCCCATCTCCAGAACAAAGGCAGCATCTCCATCACTTTCGGTACCCCGCAGGCCG
>CAZEQO010000093.1:0-10976 GCA_964514365.1 uncultured Robiginitalea sp.
TGTATTTATTGGTTCCCAGAAACATGACCAAAGCTGCTGGTTTCTATAATACCCTGATGAAAAGTGATGAACCCGCATTGGTTGTGGAGAGCCTCAACGGTTACCGGCTCAAAGAACCTGTCCCCAGTAATTTAGGCGCGCTGTGTACGCCCGTGGGCCGGGTTGAAATAGTTCGGCAGGGAACAGACATCACAATTCTTTCCTATGGCTCTACTTTCCGAATAGTCATGGAGGCGGCAAGGGAATTGCAGGAAGTGGGGATTGATGCTGAAGTAATCGATGCCCAAACACTACTTCCTTTTGATCTGGAGCATCAAACCGTGGTCAGTCTTCAGAAAACCAATCGGTTACTGATTGTAGATGAAGATGTGCCAGGAGGTTGTGCCGCCTACCTCATGCAGCAGATACTCGAAGAGCAAGGGGGATACCAGTATTTGGACTCCGCACCCCGCACACTTACAGCCCAGGCACACCGGCCGGCCTATGCCAGTGATGGTGATTATTTTTCCAAACCCAGTCTGGAGGATATTTTTGAAAGTGTGTACGCCATTATGCATGAAGCGCGGCCTGCAGACTTTCCACCCCTGAACTGAGATGAAAGATCTCAGGGCATTGCTGGAGGAACGTTTCGGGTTAAGTCCAAAAGCCATTCACTTGTTGGAAGGTTACGAGGATAAGACGTATCGCATTGAAGCTCCCGAGGGCCGGAAAGTCCTGAAAACTCATACACGAAAACCCGGGGTAATCCAACACCTGACACTGGAAAACGACTTTGCCCGTGCCCTGGACAAATCGCTCCCATATGATTTTCCCCTGCCCCTAAAGACTATTGATGGATCCAAATGGGAACCCTATGGGCAGAAACTGATACGTCTGCTCCCCTTTCTGGAAGGTAAATTTCTGGCAGAAGTACCCCATACAGATGAACTTTTGGAGTCCCTTGGTACTTTTTTGGGTAAGGTGAATCGGGTGGGGATGTCTTTAACCCCTGAGACCGCATTAACCAGCGCACCTGCCTGGGATTTGCAACACCTCCCCTTTCATAAGCAAAATTTGGATGCCCTGGAAGATCCAAAGGACCGTGCCCTGATTGAATACTACCTGCTTCAATATGACCAGATTGTCGAACCCCGGCGATATACCCTCCGGAAGTGTTTGATTCACAACGATGCCAATGACTGGAATGTACTGACTCAAAAAGGCAGGGTATCCGGGATTATCGACTTTGGGGACATGTGTTATTCCTGGCTGATTAATGAACTGGCTGTTGCCCTGCCTTACGTATTGGCCGAAAGAGAAGATCCCCTGGGTATTGCGGGTATTGTCGTTAAAGCCTATCACCGCGAATTTCCACTAGAGCGGGAGGAGATCGAATTGCTCTATTATCTGGTCGCCGGGCGAATTTGTATGAGTCTTTGCAACAGTGCCCGGGCCGGAAAGCTGCGTCCGGATTCCGACTATATACGTATCAGTGAATCACCCATGAAGCAGCTTTTGCACAAGTGGATTTCCATCTCCCCGGAAGCAGCAGCCAATTGCTTTTTGGAAGCTGCTGGTTTGGAAATTCCCGAATTCGATCAAGCGGAAGAGTACATCAGGCGGAGAAATAAGGTCATCCCCCTATCCCTTTCCCTGAGTTATACGCATCCCATTGTCATGAAGCGGGCTGCCTTCCAGTATATGTTCAATAACCGGGGAAACCGGTTTTTGGATGCTTATAACAACATTATGCTTGTGGGACATTGCCATCCGGGGGTGGTGGAAGCTACAACCCGGGTCTTGCATAGAATAAATACCAATACGCGCTACCTGTATTCGGAAATTCTAAACTACAGCGAACACCTGTTGTCGTATTTCCCTGAAAGACTAAACCGCGTTTTCCTGGTGAATTCCGGTAGTGCGGCTACAGACCTGGCCCTAAGATTGAGCAGGGCGTATACGGGCAGAGACAAAATATTGGCCTTAAAAAATGGATATCACGGAAATACCCTGGCCGGGATTGCTGTAAGCCATTACAAGCATAAAAAAGAGAGTTTTTATTCCAATACCCTTTTGTGTCCGATGCCAAAGGCCTTTGGGAGTGGCCACCCGGATGACGGCTCAGCAGGGGCTCACTACACACAATTCGCCAAAAAGCTACTGACTGAAAACCCCGGACAGGTGGGGGCATTTATTGCCGAGCCCGTCATGGGTTGTGGAGGTCAGGTCCCGCTGGCACAGGGATTCCTTCCCGGGGTATACAATGAGGTCCGGTTGCAAGGCGGAATTTGTATTAGCGATGAGGTACAGGTGGGCTTTGGACGACTGGGTAGGTGGAATTGGGGATATGAAAAACACGGGGTGGTCCCGGATATGGTTATTCTGGGAAAACCTATGGGCAACGGGCATCCGATAGGAGCCGTGGTAACGACAACTGAAATCGGTGCTGTTTTTGATTCGGGGCCCGAATTTTTCAGCTCCTTTGGCGGGAATCCTGTTTCCTGTGCAGCCGGAGAAGCTGTCCTGCGTGTCCTGGAAGAAGAAGGACTCAAAGCACATGCCCTGGATACCGGCACTTATCTCAAAGCGGCGTTTCGGGAACTGAGTACAAGGCATAAGGCCATAGCCGATATCCGGGGAGACGGGCTCTTTCTGGGTGTTGAACTTTTAGATCCCCTGGGAAAACCCAATACTGCACTGGCGCAAAAATTAAAAAATGGATTGCGGGATTCCTACATACTGATTGGTACAGATGGCCCGAACAACAACGTCCTGAAAATCAAGCCTCCCCTACCCTTCAACCGGGCGAATTGCGACGAACTGATAGGGCAGATGGGGAGAATCCTGGATAATATTCCGGATTCCTGAAGATTTATTAATATTTTAGGGCCAAACCTTAACCCAAAGAATCATGAACCGTTCCCTTCAGACCCAAATCGGACTCGCCGTACTGCGAATTGGTGGTGCTGCACTAATACTCACGCATGGCGTGCCTAAACTGCAACGCCTTTTCGGGGAGGACCCTATTGAGTTTGGTGATCCCCTGGGAATTGGTGCCAGTCCTACTTTCTTCCTGGCCGTTTTCGCTGAATTTCTTTGTGCCATTTTTGTACTTATCGGTTTTAAAACTCGTTGGGCTTCTATTCCGATTATCATCACCATGCTTGTCGCCGCCTTTATTGCGCACGCTGCCGACCCTTTTGGGTCTAAAGAAAAAGCGCTGTTATACGCTGTGATTTTCACTGCTATCTTCCTACTGGGACCCGGAGCTTATAGTGTTGATAAAAAGTAATCAGAGAATTTTATGAAGTAATTCCTTGAGGAGATCATCCTGCTTCATGGCTGGGACAGCAACCCCTTTTCCTTTGAGGTCCATCTCCCGCAGTACGCCAATGATAAGACTGACTTTGCGCATCGGATAGTGCCTGGCAGCCACCTGGTATTCATGCACAAAATAGGGGTTTATTTTAAGGGCCCTGGCCACATTTTTCGGACTGTGATCCTGCAGTCCGTGATATTGCAGCAATTGTGCAAAAAAGGTATTGAGAAGTGAGATGGTCATCACAAAGGGATTCTCCTTGGGATTTTCAGCGAAGTATTTTACAATTCGTGTCGCTTTGGGAATGTCCCGCTCTGCAATGGCTTTTTTCAGTTCAAAGTTGTTAAAATCTTTACTGATCCCAATATGTTTTTCAATAACTACAGGATCTATTTCTGAACCCTGGGGGAGAATGGATTTTAATTTGTCCAATTCATTGCTGATACGGCCCAGATCCTTCCCCAGATACTCTACCAGCAGTGCTGCGGCTTTATGAGAAATGGTATAACCGTTGCCCAGGAGTACCCTTCGAATCCATTCCGCCACCTGGTTTTCGTACATTTTTTTGCTCTCAAAAACCACACCCCCGTGCTGCCTGAGCGCTTTGATCAGTTTTTTTCGACGATCCAGTGTCTTGTATTTATAACAAATAACGAGTACCGTAGAAGGTTGTGGATTTCGGGCATAGGCCTCAAGTTGTTCGATGGTGCGGCTTAGGTGTTGGGCTTCCCGTACGATAACAACCTGGTATTCAGACATCATGGGATACCGTCTGGCTTGCGAAATGATATCCCCCACCGATGTATCCTTGCCGTATAAAACGATCTGATTGAAGCCCTTTTGGTCTTCTGTCAAAACGTTATTTCCCAGAAACCGCTCAATACGGTCAATATAGTACGGCTCCTCCCCCATCAAAAAATAAACAGGGGCGGGATTTCCCTTTTGTATTTCTTCTATAATCTTCTTTACTTCATCCATCTTAAAATACACCTCAGGGTATGGTCCGACTCAACTTTCCGAGTTATGCGTTTCGTTTCAAAAGTAGGCAAAATAAAATGCTGGTTTTTGATATCATTCGCAAAAAATATGTGGTCCTTACACCTGAAGAATGGGTGCGACAGCACAGTCTGCATTTTTTAATCGAAGAAAAGAAATATCCTCCGGGGCGCTTTCTCGTCGAACGACAACTGAAAGTGGCTACCCTTGACAAAAGGGTGGATATTGCCGTATGTGACCCCAAAGGAAAAATACAACTCCTGGTAGAGTGCAAAGCCCCCGAAGTGGTGCTTAACCAAAAAGTCTTTGATCAGATTGCCCGTTATAACTGGGAAGCCCGGGCCGACATCCTTATGGTGACGAACGGCTTAAACCATTTTTACTGCCGGATGGACTATAAAAATGGCGAATACCTCTTCCTGCCGGAACTGCCTTCTTATACGGAGATTGGTTAATAGACTCCGGCCGCCTTTAAGGGACGGTCCTTTGTAAAATATTTAGTTACTTTGCGCCCTTTCACGACAGATTCACCAAAGCACAAATTCTTGAAGCCCCCTAGACCTTCCATCGCCATTGTCATCCTGAACTGGAATGGAAAAACGCTGTTGGAGCGCTTCCTTCCCTCTGTGGTCGGGAATAGCGGGGACGCCCTTATAGTACTTGCTGATAATGCCTCGACCGATTCATCGGTGGAATTTGTGAAAGAACACTACCCCCACATCCAGGTGGTAGTGAATGAGGAAAATTTGGGGTTTGCAGGCGGTTACAACAAAGCGCTTGAAGTCGTGGAGGCGGATCTGTATTGCCTGCTCAATTCTGATGTGGAGGTAACACACGGATGGCTCAACCCGGTTCTGGCTTTATTTAAGGATCAGCCCGAGGCAGGAATCGTACAGCCCAAAATCAAAGATCTCAATCGCCGCTCTCATTTTGAATACGCCGGAGCGGCAGGGGGTTTTCTGGACCTTTTCGGCTACCCTTTTTGCAGGGGACGTATTTTCCAGAGTCTGGAGGAAGATCTGGGACAGTATGATGATACGCGGGAAATTTTTTGGGCGACCGGAGCCTGTATGTTTATCAAAAGAGATCTGTTTGAGCTTCTCGGCGGCTTCGATGCCGACTATTTTGCCCATCAGGAAGAGGTGGATCTTTGCTGGAGAGCCCACAACAAAGGGTATAGAGTTTTTTATACAGGGGCTTCGGAGGTCTTTCATTTAGGTGGGTCTACCCTGAGCAATATGAATCCCAAAAAGACCTTCCTTAATTTTCGCAACTCCCTCTATTCCATTACCAAAAACCTGCCCACCCGGAAGGCGCTCCCGATTGTATTATCGCGCCTGATCCTGGATGCTATTGCCGCCCTGAGGTTTTTATTTCAGTTTAAAATCGGACACGCATGGGCCATTTTGCGGGCGCACCTCAGTTTTTACCGGCATGTCCCAAAAATGCTTCACAAGCGGGAACGGCAGCATTTTGTTGAAAAATATGCTATAACGACGTCCATAGTCTGGTCCTATTACGTACGTAAAATAGGGACATTTGGTAATTTAGTAAAAGATTAACGGATTCTTCCCCACAAGGCTGGGACATTTGTTAATTTTGTTCTATAAATTAAGATAACAAATCAACGACTAATAACTTTAAATTTCACACTTATGAAAAAATGGATGATTGGAAGTCTGGGCCTCGTACTCGTACTATCCTCTTGTGTCTCTCAGAAAAAGTATGCCGATCTGGAGTCCAAACAACGCGAAACGCAGGACTTGCTGAATTCGGCCACTGTCAAATTAAATAGCTGTTTGGAGGATAAGGCCACTGCAGATGCCAGACTCAAGACTCTGGAAGAGCAGAACGCTTTCCTGAAGGCCAATAATCAGGAACTGATTAACAATATGGGAGATTTGACCACCCTGACCTCCAAAGGGGCGGATAACCTTGAAAGGTCCCTGGAAAGTCTCCAGGAAAAAGACCTGACCATCCGCAGGCTTCAGGATGCCGTAACTCGCAGGGATTCTGTGAACCTGGCCCTGGTACAAAGTCTTAAAGGTGTTTTAGGAAACCTCGATGATGAGGATATTGAAATCAGTGTCGAAAAAGGTGTGGTATTTATTTCCATCTCCGACAAATTGCTCTTCAGTAGTGGCAGTTACAATGTAACCTCTGCAGCCAAGAACGTACTTGGAAAAGTAGCCCAGGTGGTCAACAACAAACCTGACTTTGAGTTTATGGTAGAGGGCCACACGGATAATGTACCTTACCGAAGCGGTGTATTACTGGACAACTGGGATCTCAGTGTAAAACGCGCCACTTCCGTGGTTCGGATCCTTCAGAACGATTACAAAGTTGATCCGGCACGTATGACCGCGGCCGGACGCAGCCACTATATTCCCCTTGTCAGCAATGACACCCGGGAGAATCGGGCCAAAAACCGACGGACCCGAATTGTAGTGCTGCCTAAATTGGATCAGTTCTACGATATGATTGAAGAAGGCATGGACGATCCGGAGATCAACAAATAATCCCGGAAAACATTAAACTATAAAAGCCCCGCAGCGAAAAGCTGCGGGGCTTTTTCATTCAGAGAATACTCAAATCACCCTTGCCCTGCCGGATCACCTCCGGAGCCTCTCCTGATAGGTCAATAACGGTGGACCCGACATTATCCCCATAGCCGCCGTCAACTACCATATCCACTAGTTTATTCCATTTTTCAAAGATCAGGTCCGGATCCGTGGTGTATTCAAGGACATCATCTTCGTCACGTATAGAAGTGGAGACAATGGGATGCCCGAGTCCCACAACCAAATCGTGTGAAATGCGATTATCCGGAACCCGTATACCCACGGTTTTGCGCTTTTTAAAGTCTTTTGGCAGTTGGTTGCTTCCCGGCAGGATGAATGTGTATGGCCCCGGGAGGGCGCGTTTTAGTATTTTGAAGGTAGGGGTGTCAATTTGCCGGACATAATCCGAAAGGTTGCTCAAATCCGCACAGATAAAAGACCAGTTCGCTTTTTCCAATTTCACACCTTTTAAGCGTGCGAGGCGCTCCAGGGCTTTTGAATTGGTGATATCACACCCCAAACCATATACGGTATCCGTAGGATAGATCACCAAGCCGCCCTTTCTAAGGACAGAGACCACCTGGTCAATCGCCTTGGGATTGGGATTTTCCTCGTAAATTCGAATACGTTCAGCCATGATTTGATCTTTTTATTTCCACGCCACCCCGACAGCTGAAAACCCTGACGGGATGATCCTTTCCGGGTCAGGATTCCAGAATCTGTAATTTGGCAAAGCGGAGGAGAAGTTTTTTAATATCACCCCGTTCAAAACGAATCTCCGCCTTCTTATCATTACCGGCACCTTCTATTTTAAGTACGGTACCCTTTCCAAAACGGGAATGGTCTACCCGGCTTCCCTCCCGGAGTCCGTCGGCAGAGATTCCTTCGGTCCCTGACGGCTGGCCAAGCTGGGGCCGGATTTTCCTTAAGCGCCTCAACTGTTTTTCCGTGGGATGTCCCTGCTTTGGGGGGTTCCCGGAGACCGGCTTCTCTGCTCTTAATTTACTCTTATCCACCTCTCCAAAGATTGAGGCGTTGAGCATCGGACGGAATTTATACGTGTCCTCTGGTGTCAGGTTTTCGATATACTGCTCATCGATCTCCTGCAGAAAACGACTGGGCTCAGCGTCGATCAGCTTCCCCCATCGGTATCGGTTCTGGGTATAGGTTAAATAGGCCTGGGTTTCCGCCCGTGTCAGCGCGACATAAAAAAGCCGGCGCTCCTCTTCCAATTCACTTCGGGTATTCATACTCATGGCAGAGGGAAATAAATCTTCTTCCATACCTACCACATAGACATATGGAAATTCCAACCCTTTAGCCAGGTGGATTGTCATCAGGGCCACCCGGTCATCATCGCCCTTATCCATATCCAGATCCGTTGCCAGGGCCACGTCCTCCAGAAACTCACTCAGATCACCTTTCGCATCCGCGATTTCCTTCTGCCCCTCTACAAAGTCTTTAATCCCGTTGAGTAGTTCCTCAATGTTCTCCATACGGGCTATCCCCTCAGGGGTGCCGTCTTTTTTAAACTCCTGCAACAGTCCGGATTTCCGGGCTACATGCTCGGCCAAAGTAAAAGCATCGGCATTCGCATTCAGCACCTGATAGCTTCGGATCATGCTGACAAAATCCTCGAGCTTACGGCGGGTTCCGGCATGAATACCAATATTCATCGATCCAATGGATTCCATAACCTTAAAGACAGTCTCGCCGGTCTCATTCGCAGCTACCACAAGCCGGTCCACAGTAGTCTGTCCTATTCCCCGGGTCGGGTAATTGATCACCCGCTTCAGGGCCTCTTCGTCCCCCGGGTTGATAACCAGCCTCAAATAGGCCAGAACATCCTTAATCTCCTTTCGCTGGTAAAAGGAAAGGCCTCCATAGATGCGGTATGGAATATCCCTCTTTCGCAAGGCGTCTTCTATAGCCCTGGACTGGGAGTTCGTTCGATACAGTACGGCAAAGGCCCCATTATGGAGTTGTTGCTGCATTTTATGCTCAAAGATGGAGGAGGCGACATAACGCCCTTCGTCCGCATCTGTAGGGCTCCGGTGCAGTCGGATGAGAGGTCCCTCATCGTTCGCCGTCCAGACCACCTTCTCCAGCTGGTTCTTATTATTGGCTATAATGCTGTTGGCCGCATTGACAATATTCTTGGTCGATCGGTAGTTCTGCTCCAGGCGATAGAGGCCGACATCGTCATAATCCCTTTGAAAATTTAAAATGTTATCAATGTTGGCTCCCCGGAAAGAGTAGATACTCTGGGCATCATCCCCTACCACACAAATGTTTTGATAGCGATCTGCAAGGGCCCTTACAATAAGGTATTGGGAGTGATTTGTATCCTGATACTCATCTACCAAAATATACCGAAACCGATCCTGGTATTTCATGAGTACTTCCGGAAAACGGGTAAGCAGTTCATTGGTGCGTAGCAGCAGGTCGTCAAAATCCATCGCGCCTGCCTTAAAGCAGCGGTCTACATAGTTGCGATAAATTTCTCCAAGTCGCGGGCGTTTCGACATCGCATCGGCTTCCTGCAACTCCGGGTTCTGAAAATAGGCCTTGACCGTAATCAGGCTGTTCTTGTAGGAGGATATGCGCTGTTGTATCTGTTTGTATTTATAAATGTCCTTATCCAGGCCCATCTCCCGGATGATGGCCGATATAAGGCGCTGGGAATCCTGGGTGTCGTAAATGGTAAAATTACTGGGGTAACCCAGGCGGTCCCCATCGAAACGAAGCAACCGGGCAAAAACAGAATGAAAGGTGCCCATCCAAAGGTTTTTGGCCTCTGAGCCACCGACCAGTTCGGCGATTCGTTTCTTCATCTCCCTGGCCGCTTTATTGGTAAATGTCAGGGCCAGAATATTGAAAGGATCTACTCCTTGCTGCATCAAATGGGCGATGCGGTAGGTGAGTACGCGTGTTTTTCCGGAGCCCGCCCCGGCGATAACCATAAGAGGGCCATCCTTATGTAATACGGGGGCGCGTTGTGCCTCATTCAGCACGTCCAGATAGGTGTTCGGATCCAATTTTTTCACGGGCTCAAGTTAGCCATTATTCCCTGCAACCTCAAATCCCAGACACTGCGAATTATAAACAAGGGCTTCCTGTTTTGGTCAATTTGAATATCTTTAGGCAGAAACACAGAGCCAACCCGATGAAGTTAAACTTATTCTTTTTGAGCAACCTGCTATGTGCAGTAGTTCTGGCCCAAACTCAGGAGCCCATTCCCGGACCGGTTATTGCAGAATACGGAGCCGTTTGGGACATACCCCAGGCGACTTATAAAACCGATACGTCCGCGACGTTTAAAGCGGTTTTTGATGTGATGAACAGCCCGGAAGACAATACGCAGGTTAATCCGTGGATTGAAACCGCCGCCCGATTCCTCAATATGCACGCCAGGGCCGGAGTAGCCCCTGAAAAGCTCCGGGTAGCTTTGATCATACACAACAAGGCCAGTACAGATTTGCTGGACGATGCACATTACAGGGAACGTTTCGGAACGGATAACCCCAATAGCCCACTGCTCAAAGCGCTTATGGAATCAGGGGCTCAGGTAGTTTTTTGTGGGCAATCTTCCGTGGCGCGCAAGGTTCCTGCAGAACAGATCCTTGAAGGTGTGCAGCTCTCGCTCTCTGCGATGACCGCATTGATTCAATTTCAGGACCAGGGATACCAATTGATTAAATTTTAAACCAACTTTAAATGAACACAAAACACATTGCATTCTGGGGTGTATTACTCCTTATGGGAACTGCCCAGGGCCAGCAGTGGTCTCTCGAAGCGGATTACAAGGCCATTGAACCCAAAGTCATTGAGTGGAGGCGCGACATCCACCAACATCCGGAATTGTCCAACAGGGAGTTCAAAACCGCTGAAAAAATTGCTGCCCATTTAAAGTCGCTCGGGCTGGAAGTCCAAACAGGTGTGGCACATACAGGGGTCGTAGGCATCCTCAAAGGTAAAAAAAGCGGGAAGGTAGTGGCCCTAAGGGCGGATATCGATGCGCTGCCGGTTTTTCTGGAGCAGCTGCAGGGGCCCCACGTGATCCGGGGGCTGGTCCGCGAGTGGCCTCTGGTGCAGGCTGGACTGGCCTCGCGGGAGAGCCT
>CAZEQO010000094.1:0-5215 GCA_964514365.1 uncultured Robiginitalea sp.
GGAGCCGTTAATACGCCAATTCGGGGAAAACTCGTAAGAGGCGGAAATCCGGGGTGAAAAGGTGCTGAGCAGGCTCTCGCGCGCAGTGAAGGTATCATCATCCATCCGGAACCCGAAGGAGAGATCGAGGGTTTCATTCAAAAAGGTACGGGTGAGGTTGGCAAACAGGCCGTATTTGGCAAAGTCGATCTCTGTATTAAAGGCTGCATTGTTCAGGACATCTTCAGTCGTGTTTTTGTAGTCTGAGTATTGCACATTGGCCCCGGTGTTCAGTTTCCAGTCTCCAATGAACTGCGTCAGCTCATAACGGAGTTTGGTCTCCGATTCTGTTGCATCATTGTTGAACAAAACACCTGTTTCGTCTTCCGGGTCCTCATACCGGGTAAAGTTATTCATAAGGGTATTGTTGCTCAGGGTGGTAAGCATATAGCCTTTCCCGCTCCTAAAGCGGTTTCGCCAGCTTACCCCTATGGTATTGGTGCGTTGCTCAATAAAGGGGGCCTGATCCAACTGGGCCTGCTGCTCAGGATCGAATTCATCTGGCGGGCTTGCTGTGAAATCATCAATCGACCCCAACCCCATAAGGGTGATGGTGTTGTATTCATCGAGCTGATGATCTACCTTAAACTGATAATCCCAGTAATCGGGCCGGAAAGAAATTGCAGGTAGCTCCTACGGACTGAGGCCAGAAAAGTCGTTTTTGCGATTTCACCTTCCTTTTTAAAAAGTGGGCCTTCAAGGGTGAGCGCGGCTTCGCTGGCGCTTACCCTGAAGTTACCCGCGAAATTTCGGGAATTTCCCCTACGCTGCTGGAATTGAAGTACGCCGGAAAGAGGATTGTCGTATCGGGAATTAAAGGCCGATGTAGATAAGGTCACATTTTCTATAAATGAAACATTGATCATACCCACCGGGCCTCCGGCACTCCCCTGGGTACTGAAGTGATTGATGTTGGGGATTTCCATCCCATCCAGGTAATAGACCGTTTCATTCGGAGCCCCTCCGCGAATGATCAGATCGTTTCGAAACCCACCGATAGAAGGCGAAACACCCGGCAGGGTTTGGGCTACCCGTACCACGTCGTTATTGCTGCCAGGGTAGGTTGCTATTTCAACTGCAGAAAGCGTTTGGGTGGAGAGCGGGGTTTCCCGGGGCCTTGATATCACGTTTTCATTCGATACCACAACCTCCTCCAGTTGCTCAGAGGTGGCCTCCATTATAAAGGTATAGGCTGGCGTGCCTTTAGAGCGAATTATTATATTGAATTTTGTTTGGGATTTAAACCCCAAATAACTGGCAACCAGGTTATAGGAACCCGGTGGCACATCCTGGATTTCATACTTTCCTTCAAAATCTGTCTGTGCGCCGAGTTGGGTGCCCTCCAAAAATACGGAAGCTCCGATAAGGGGTTCCCCCAGTTCGTCTACTACTTTACCAAAAACGGAAGTCGTCACCTGTGCCTGGGCCCCAGACCCGAGGAGTATGAGAAGGATGACCAGAATGTGTCTCACGTGTAAGGGTATTTCTTGTTTAAATATTTTCTAAAATAAGTGGACAAAGAAAATTTAAAAATGATGAAAAGTCTTTAAATTGATGTTAAAAAGGGATCTTACTTCCTACGAAAAAAGGGATTGGAAATCCACACCTAAATACAGTATGTATAGGCAATACCAAAGTTTTAGTGTCATCATAAAATAAAAAAGCCGCCCCGGAAAGGGCGGCTGGTAGAATGTGCTAAAATGCAGATTTATTTAATCTCCACGAGCTCAAGTTCAAAAACTAGATCTTGCCCGGCCAATGGGTGATTGGCATCGACTATGATGCTATCGTCCTTAACATCAGCAATCCGGAGTTGGCGTTCGCTCCCATCTTCCCCCCGGGCGACTAATCCCATTCCAATTTCAGGTTTGATTTCCTCAGGGAGTTGTTCTTTCCCGATTTCCTGAAACAATTCTTTCTGGACCTCACCGTAAGCTTCTTCCTTGGGGATATTGATCGTCTTTTTTTCTGCGACTTCCATGTCGAGAAGCCCTTTCTCAAAACCAGGAATCAGGCTGCCCTGACCCAGTGCTACTTCAAGGGGCTCCCTCTCCAGGGAACTGTCAAAAACTTCTCCCGTAGTTAATTTTCCAGTGTAGTGTACCCGTACGGTGTCGTTCTCCTTTACTTTACTCATCTTATGCTTTTTAAATTTACGGTGCCAAAGGTACGGGTAAAAGGCCGGGCAGCCGAAGGATCAGATGAGTATCTGTGCTAATAGATTGTTAAAAGGAACCTGGGGCGTTTAAGGCTTGTCGGACTGGCGGATAAAGGGTACGAACCGGACAGCCATCAATTTCTCCGATTTGAATTTTCCATTGGACCGGGTGATCAGGGTCAGCTGGCGTACGCCCCCATGGGGCCCAATAGGAATGACCATCCTCCCACCTTCTGCCAGTTGTTCCATCAGGGTCTCGGGGAGTTCTTCCGCTCCGGCGGTTACCATAATAGCGTCAAATGGAGCCGCCTCCGGCCATCCGTTATACCCGTCCCCAATCCGCACATTCACATTTTTATACTTCAGGCGTTTCAGGCGTTTTTTAGCCTCCTCGCCCAGGGTTTCGACAATTTCTATCGTATAGACCTCGCCCCCAAGTTCGGAGAGGATTGCGGCCTGATATACCGAACCTGTACCTATTTCCAGGACGCGCTCCCCGGCCTGCACCCCAAGGGTCTGTGTCATATACGCCACGATATAGGGTTGTGAGATCGTCTGCCCCTCCCCTATGGGCAACGCCCGGTCATTGTAAGCCCAGGGCCTGTATTCTTTGGGTACAAATTCATGGCGGGGTACCTTACGCATAACCTCCAACACAAGGGTGTCGGTGATATCACGAGCCTCCAACTGCTCCCGAACCATCGATTCACTCAGGGCAGCGTAGTCTTGCTGAGCACCACCTTCGACCATTGCGAATAGAAAAAAAAGTATGAGTATTCCCGCGTTACGCATTCGAAAAAACATCCATTTTAGCATCTAAAAATACAATTAAAACATGACTGTCCTACGTATCTTCCACGAACGGTTGCAATTATTGGCCCCAAGCGCATAACCCCTTATTTGCGAAACCGGCGAAGACCAGCAATCTTCTTTTTTGAACTGATAAAATACACCCCGGTAAGTAAGATGACTGCAGCCGTTATGGATTGGGCTGATATGGATTCGCCCAGAAAATACCAGCCTAAAAACATGGCGACAATTGGGTTTACATAGGTATTTGTGGCCACTTTTTCAGGTGAAACTACTTTGAGCAGGTAGTTGAAGGAGGTAAAAGCTACGATGCTTCCGAACACAATTAGGAGAACCATGGCCCAGGAGGTACCCACCTCCCAGTACTGAAGGGGGAGCCACTTTTCCCCAAATGCCAGACTCATAAAACAAAGGATGACCCCTCCGGTGATCATTTGATATCCGGTATTGACAAAATAATTGGAAGGCAGGTCCGCCTTCCCCACAAATAAACTACCGTATCCCCAGGCGAGCATGGCTGAAAATATCATTGCGATTCCCAGGAGTGAGTTCTCCTGCTGCACCACAGTGTTTTGGTTGATGAGTAAATAGATGCCAAGAATTCCCAGGGCGACCCCCACCAAAGACATGGGTTGGATTTTCTTTCCCTGCAAAAGCCACATCATAAGTAGTATAACCAGGGGTTGGGCTGAAATTTCCAGGGCCGCAAAATTACTGTCCACATATTTGAGGGCCCATACCACAGTGCCATTTCCGAAACTCAGGAACAGGAACCCGGCCAGGGTCACATTGTAAAACTGGCGTTTGGTGATACGAAGGCTCTTACCCATGGCCAGGGCAATACCAAATATCAAAATACCCGCCACCAGAAACCGAAACCCCGCGAGCATAAAGGGAGCGAGCTGTGCTACAGCGATTTTGTTCAGGAGATAGGTGGAGCCCCAGATCACATAAATGGCAAAAAATGCCCCCAGAATCAAAGGAAGTTGCGATCGGTTTTCCATGGGACAATAATACGTTATTCCGTTTCAAAAAGTGTTGTCCTGAATGAAAATCAGCGGGTATCAGAGTAGCCCGGCAACCATAAACCCGAGGTAAGTCCCCAGGGCATTTCCAAGGGAGCCAATGAGGATGGAGGGCAGTATGAGTTCATTTCGCCCAAAATTCTTGGCCAGCGCCATGGCTGTGGTCCCTCCCCCGACGTTCGCCTGGGAGGCTATGGCTGCCATATCCCAGTCATATTTCAGTAAATAGCATCCTAAAAAGACCACCAGCCCATGCCCCAGCATCGTTATTCCAATAAAACCCAGCAGTAATAAAGCCAGGGCACCGGCTTCCCCCAGGGCGTTGAAATCACAAAAGGCACCTACTACAGCCAGAAACAGATAAACGCCCCAACTCCCGAGGAACATATTCCCTTTTTGACGGTGGAGCACAGGGATTTGAGCCAGAAGCAATGCCAGGGTGGTTATGACAATCATACCCGGGATATTCCAGCCCTGTGTCTTAAAAAAATCAGTCAGTACGGCTGTGAGCAACAATCCAAGGGCACTCAATCCAATCCAGAGGGACAGGCTTTGAATATTTAAACGCGCGGAGTCGTCTTCCACGATTTCGATTTGACCTGCTTCGGGAGAATCGCCTGTATTGGCGTTTTGGGGTTTAAGTTTTTTAAGGGGAAACCAGCGCCCCAGAAAAACCGGGACGGCAATGGTTACAAAAAACCACAGTGTGGTAACCACATTGTCTGCAGCTACGGCACTTGTATAGACCAGGCCCTGGTCCATTACCCTGTAATGAAGGGCAACAGCATTAAAATTGATACTACCCCCGGTATATGTGCCGGCTAGCATTCCGGCCAGAGCAGTATAGAGCCCTTCAAATAAAGGACCATCTTTTATAACCAGGGTCGCCGTGAATACGCCCAGTACCGTTCCGAGGCTCCCAAGCAAAAAGAGGATTAAAATGGGAAGGCCTGTTTTTTTGAGTTGGGTGAGGTTGACATCGAGGAGCATCAGGAAAAGTGAAGCCGGGGCGACATATTCAAAAATAAAATCATAAGTGGGATTAGCCTGGCTGGGAAGGAGGCCTACATTGGAGAAAACGGCTCCGAGGACCAGGACCAAAAGGGCAATCCCAAAGGCTCTAAACCGAGGTTTCTGACTCACCCATTCGGATAAGAAAAGCACTATAGATAGGACAAAAATG
>CAZEQO010000094.1:5228-10846 GCA_964514365.1 uncultured Robiginitalea sp.
TTATTCTTTTAGCGACTGCATATCGATGACAAAACGGTATTTGACATCTGAGGCCACCACCCGCTCATAGGCTTCATTGATCTCCGGCATCCCGATCATTTCCACATCACATACGATGTTGTGTTTCCCGCAGAAATCCAACATCTCCTGGGTTTCAGTAATACCTCCGATCAGGGAACCGGCTATGCGTTTGCGGCCCATCATCACCCCACCCCCGTGAAAGGGTTTAAGGGGTTCCACTGCCCCTACCAAAACCATGGTCGCATCGATTTTAAGTAATCCTATATAAGGATCCATCTCATGGCCTACCGGGATGGTGTTGAGAATAAAATCAAATGAATTGGCCTGAGCCTGCATCGCTTTGGCATCTGTGGAAATAAGGACTTCATGTGCTCCAAGCGCCTCAGCATCATTCGCTTTGTCCGGAGAACGGGTGATCATGACCACATGGGCCCCAAGGGCATTGGCAAATTTAATCCCCATATGCCCAAGGCCCCCAAGGCCTACTACCCCTACCCTGTCTTTTCGGCCGACCTTCCAGTGTTTTAAAGGAGACCAGGTCGTAATTCCGGCACAGAGCAGCGGAGCTGCACCGCGTACATCGATGTTTTCCGGGATTTTGAGTACAAAATCCTGATCCACGACAATATGGGTGGAATAGCCCCCGTAAGTCCGTCCAAAATGAGGTTCGGGACTGTTATAGGTCCAGGTACAGCCATTTTCACAAAACTGCTCCAGATCCCTTTTACAGGAGGGGCAATCCCCACAAGAATCCACCATGCACCCCACGCCAACCAAATCCCCCCTATCAAAACGCCTGACCCTGGAACCCACTTCAAGTACCCTTCCGATAATCTCATGGCCCGGAACCACGGGATACGTGGAATTTAACCATTCGTTTCTCGCGGTATGTATATCGCTGTGGCAGACTCCGCAATAGAGGATTTCAATATGTACATCGCGTTTGCCCGGGGTTCTCCGGTCTATGCTCATTTTTTCGAGGTTGGCGTCTGCAGCCTGGGTTCCATAGGCGTTTACTGTGGTGCTCATTGTATCCAATATTTTTTTGGTAGTGTTCTTAATCCGTTTGTCCTAAAGATATTATTAATTGCGCAGCTATAGAAACATCCGATTCTTTTTTGAAAAATGGCGTTTTCTTTACCGGTTGTACAAGTGATTCCTGTCAATATTTTAAAATGTTTAACTATTTATAGAAATATTTAAACAATATTTAATACTCCCCTATGGATTCATTGTCTACTTTCGCCTTCTAATCTTAAAACACCAAAACAAATGAAATTTTTGAAATCAACCCTCTTCCTGGCTGTTATTGGAGTAGCTTCGGCCGTAAGTGCCCAGGGAAATGAAATGGCTACCGCATCGGAAAAAGTGAATCAGCCCGTACGTACTGAAGTACAAACTCCAACTATTGTGGGCGTAGCGAGTAGTAATGAAGTATTTTCTACCCTGGTAACTGCGGTTGCTGCAGCTGACCTCGTAGGAACTTTGGAGAGTGAAGGTCCTTTTACGGTTTTTGCCCCAACCAATGACGCTTTTGCAAAACTACCTGACGGAACAGTGGAAACACTTTTAAAGCCGGAAAACAAGGAAGGGCTTAAAAATGTACTGACCTATCATGTAGTGGCTGGTAAGTTTATGGCTGCTGATGTTGTTAAAGCGATTCAAAGCAATAACAACGCATTTTCAGTACAAACTGCAAATGGGCAAAAGCTCACTCTGAGTTTAGTCGATGGTGCCGTAATGGTAAAAGATGCCAATGGAAATTCTGCTAAAGTCACAGCTACCGATGTTGCTGCGTCCAACGGAGTGATCCACGTTATCGATTCAGTAGTACTTCCCAAATAAATAGTACTACTCAATTAAGAAGTTCCCCTATATCCATAAAAAATACCGCCTCAAAGGGCGGTATTTTTTTTCATAGCAATTTTAATCCCGATTCAACTTACACGTCGATCCGCATCTTCAGTCTTTTTTCAACTTTCTTTTTAATGGCTGTTAATCGTTTCATCACTTCCATTAAGTGCTGATCACGTGATTTCTTATATACTTCATTGATCTCCAGGATCAGGTCTTTCAATTCACGGGAAGCCTGAACGCGTTCACTTGTGGTGATTCTGGACCATTTCCGGCTTTCAAACTCCTCGGCTTTCTGCAGTAGTAACTCCATAGTCTTCCGTTTTTATTAAGGTTTAATCAAAAATCGCTCCAGAATCTGAAACCGGAATTTTCAGCTTTCCCTTATACTTGAAAACAGCTGTGAGCGCTTTTGAGATAGAAGGGGGATCTTACTTCCGGTCTATAGAATCAAAGAACTTTTGGAGAAAGATACAACATCTCTTTATTTTGTTCAATTCTCTTAACAAATGTTTAAACAATTGAATTCGAAACTGTTGCTTCTCTCCACTTTTAATGCATATAACTCCCTGCATTAAAGTCTATAACTGTACCTGTGGCATGGTCCATCTGGCCGCTACATATAAAGGCAGTGAACGGAGCAATGTGGGAGGGCCGGGTGAGTTCAGGCAACGCAATCTCATCTAAAAGTACAGCTTCTCCATGGCTGGCGATGAAGGATTGAGCCATAGCGGTACGTGTAAATCCGGGAGCAATAACAAAGGAGGTGATTCCCGACTTACCAAAAGAACGGGCTACTGATCTGGAAAGTGAGGTGATTCCGCCCTTAGAGGCTGCATAGGCCAGATATTCTGCGGTTTCTCCCCGAAAAGCTGCCCTGCTGCCAATATATATAAAACGCCCCCCTCCCCTTTGCTTAAAATGTGCAATTCCCAATTGCGTGAGCTGGCCGACACTGTCCAGATTAATGGATAACGTCTTTTTCCAAATCACGTACCAATCCTCCGGGGATTGCGCTACGGGATGCGGTAGAAATACCCCGGCATTGAAAATTATGGCGTCCAGATGTCCGAGGAGATTAAGGCTTTCATTAAATAAGTGAGAGACGTCTTTAGGATTATCTAAATCCGCCTGCACCATTTCGGAATGGGTATTGGGAAATTCAGCAATGAGGTCCCGGGCGGCTCTCTCATTCGTGTTAAAATGTACGACTACGCGCCCACCCTGAGCCATCAATTCCCTGGCAATAGCCCTGCCGATGCCCTGTGATGCCCCAGTAACCAGAATGTGTTTCCCCTTTAACCCCATGGGTTGGAATGTAGGCAGAATTCTAATAATATACAATCACCCACTACCCTGCCGACCAATTCAAGTCTCCAGGAGACTGCGACCCAAAAGATGTCCTATGGTCCAGATGTTAAAAAATGTTTAAAATAGTACCTTTTATAACATAGTACTGTAACATTTAAAAATATGTGTCGTCTTATTCAATGTAAGGCCGCAACAAACAAGGGTCTTGCAAAAAGAAATCATCACTCAATATTCATCAATTAAAATCAAATCATCATGAAATCACACAAATCATCACCGACAGATCACAGACGTTTTTCTTACTTCTCAAACTTCAAGTCCTCCAAACGAGTGCGTTGGTCAGAATCGAGAAACTACGTGCACTAAGGGTTACATCAATCGACATTCATCAATCATCAATCGACAATCATCATCAAAAAACGAAACAGCCATGAGAACAATCATCAATCACACTCCGACAGAGTCCAGAAGGTTCAATTACTTTTCTAATTTTAAGGATAGCAAACGCGTAAGGTGGTCTGAAAATCGGAACTACGTTCATTGAATTCAGTAGTCGTCTTATGAAAGAATCCGGGACCGAAAAATAAATCCCGTATGCAAAGGGCGTACGGGATTTTGATTTTATACTATTACCCTTATACAGGATTGGAAAGGGCTTTTATTTGCCGGAAGACGAGATGCTTTTTAAATCCATATTTCAAGCTCAAACGGTACCAAAGCATGAAATGATGGCTCTTTTGTATACCTATAGTTCCAGGATTTCCCGGGCTCCATTGGGGTAGGCCAGGGTAACTTCATTATCACAAGCCCCATCGCCAAAATCGACACCTATTTCAAGGCCGTTCTTTTCGATGTCCATCAGACCGGTTACCGCGTAGGGACACGCTAAATTTCCTTCCAGGGGCTCCCGGATATCCACTATATAGGTCGCAGAACCGTCAGACACAGTCCAGCTGCCACTTAAGTTATAGATCGTGGATTCAAGGGTAGTTCCGAGTTGAATTTGTAAAGCCTTGCTTCCCTTTTCCGTGAGCACAGTGCCTTCGGGCAATTTTACGGTCATATCGCTTTGTACGACCAAATCGATATTTGTCTCTCCTGAATGGCTGATTTCGATAGTACGCCTTCCGCTCAGTTCAACCGCACCTACAAAAAAGCCTGTATAATTGACGGAGAAAGAAGTATTCCCCACACTCTCGGAATAGGTCACTTCAAGAACTCCATTGACATTCTCAGTCGTGTTAAGGACACAATTCCCAAATTCTGCCCGAAAACCGGATTCTGTATAGCTGATCTCGTAGCAATCCTGGTCTGCGATCTTAGCCGCTGTGGGCCCATTCTTTTCAATAAGGTCCATCAAAACTTCATCCATAAGGCCTGTATATGCATCGGCCTCTAAAATAGTCCTGAGTTCAAATTGCGTTAATTCAGCGCCATCAGACATCAGGTCCATTTCAGCATCTTTACTGCAACTTTGGAATCCTGTGAATACCAACACTAAAAACAAAGATTTAAAAATCTGATAAGACGAAATGTTTTTCATCGGAATACCTTTTTTGGGGGTTCCTCTTAAAACGAATTTCGACCCTGTTTAGTGCACAAATCCAAAGGTAATCTTACCTTTTTGCCGATATGGGGTATTGGCCCGGCACTCAGGGCCGGGGAAATAGGCTGCGATCGAGGCTGGGTAGTATTTTCAGTGCATTCTGGTAATAGACTTTCTTTAGAATGCTGTCCGGCAGGTCCAGGCCGTACATCGCCCAGAACGCGTGGTACTTCTTGTGATAGGGAAAGTATTCGTCTGCGGTTTCCAATACCCGGAAATACGTTGGGAATTCGGATGGCTGCCAACTGTCCTTTCCAAAAAGGATTCGATCCTGATAGGTTGTGAAAAAAGCCTTCGCCCGACGCGGTTGGCGACCCAGTTCTGCAATAATAGCGCCTATACCCACGTACATATTCGGGAATTCTTCCATCAATTCGGACAAGCGATCCAGATTGTTAGCATACCACCCCATATGGGCATTGATAAAAGTAGTTTTAGTATGTTTGCGAAAAAGGTTGTGTTGTTCGGCAATAATCTGTTCCCAGGGGGCCGGATCGGAGGCATTTCTTTTGCGCCTGGGCCTGGTTTTTAATTCCAGCCATCTTTCGTTCCTGGAATCCATAGGATCCCAAAAGGATTTGGGATCGGCAGAATGGATCAGTACGGGAATGCCCAGGGTAGCACACATCTCCCAAATCGGGTCCAAACGGGGGTCATCGACCGCTATCCGGTTCCCTTGGCTATCGCTATAGCGAAGCCCCAGGCTCTTAAAAATCTTTAGCCCCACTGCTCCATTGGCGTGGTCTTCTTTGAGTTGGGGCAGATGCCTGTCGATCGCGCTCAGCAACTCCTCGCCACTGCCACGGGGAGTGGCGAAAAAGAGGTT
>CAZEQO010000095.1:0-10721 GCA_964514365.1 uncultured Robiginitalea sp.
TACCAGAACAGAGAACGTAGATTTGGAAAAACGAGCGAACAACTTAACTAGTGGTATGCGGGCGGTATTACCACTAAGTCTTCTTTTTATAATGGCTTTCCTGACTACCTTTCAAGGGGTTGCGCAGGACCTTTCCTATCAGAACGGCAAGAAATATATCCTCGGAGGACTCGAAGTTACGGGCCTTCAGAGTTACAATGAACAAACCGTAAAGACCTATACCGGGCTTCGTGAAGGGCAGCCCATAACGGTTCCAGGGGATCAGATCAGCCAGGTCATCAATAAGCTTTGGAGTCTTGAGCTCTTTACTGATGTGGAATTCTACTACACAGGTGTCCGAAACGACAGTATTTTCCTCGAATTGCATATCCAGGAACGTCCCACCCTCTCGAATGTAACGTTTTATGGGGTCAAGAAGGGAAAAATTGAAGATTTGGCCAATGATACAGACTTAAAAAAGGGGAAAAAAATCACGGAAAGCCTCATTGCCAACACAAAGAACTACATAGAGACCAAATACCAGAAAGATGGTTACCTCAATACGCAGGTAACAATTGCAACGAGTCAGGATACTTCCGAGGTCAATTCCCAGAATCTGGTGGTGAATGTCAAAAAGGGCAGCAAGGTAAAGGTTCGCAATATTGAATTCGAGGGAAATGAAAAGCTCTCAGATTCCAAGTTGCGCGGATCCATGAAGAATACCAAAGAAAAGCTTTTTGTCCGCTTTTGGAAGAAATCAAAATACATAGAAGAAGAGTATCAGGAAGATTTGAACTCCGTACGGGACGCTTACGCAGAGAGCGGGTATCGGGATGCACGTATCCTGATGGATACCATTGAGCGTATCAATGAAAAGAATATCGATATCCGTATAAAAGTTGAGGAAGGCGATCGGTACTATTTCGGGGA
This sequence comes from uncultured Robiginitalea sp., assembly GCA_964514365.1. Classification (GTDB taxonomy): domain Bacteria; phylum Bacteroidota; class Bacteroidia; order Flavobacteriales; family Flavobacteriaceae; genus Robiginitalea. The sequence continues at coordinate 910 of CAZEQO010000095.1, forward strand.
TATTGAGTTTGTTGGCAACAGTGTCTACACGGACCGCCAGCTTGCCCAGGTGCTCGGTATAAAAAAGGGAAATGTGTACAATGGGGTGCTCCTGCGGGAACGGATCGCGGATGACACCAAGCCGGACGGTGAGGACCTCACGAACTTATACCAGAATAACGGTTACCTTTTTTCCAGGATTAACCCTGTGGAGGTTTCGGCCGAAAACGACACCATCGATTTTGAGATCCGTATTATAGAAGGTAAAGAGACCTTCCTCAATAAAGTAGTGGTCAATGGAAATGAAAAAACCAATGACCATGTTATTTACAGGGAGATTCGAACCCGGCCCGGGCAGAAATACTCTAAAGATGATATTATCAGATCGGTACGGGAACTCGGACAGCTCGGTTTTTTTGACGCCGAGCAAATTCGACCTGAGATTGAGAATCCGAACCCAAATGACGGGACGGTAGACCTCAGGTTTGACCTGGTGGAATCCGGTGCGAGTCAGATTGAATTACAGGGGGGGTATGGTGGTGGAGGTTTCATCGGTACTTTAGGCCTCTCCTTTAACAACTTTTCCATTCAGAATATTTTCAATGGGAAGGCTTATAAACCGGTACCCATGGGGGATGGTCAGACCTTCGCCCTTCGTATACAGGCCAGTAGGACATTCCGGGTATACTCCCTGAACTTCTCCGAGCCGTGGCTCGGAGGCCGTAAACCGGTTCGCTTCAACTTTTCCCTTTCGAGAACCCAGCAGTTTCTGGCATCTTTTGACGATAACGGACGGGTTCAGGTGGATAAGGACCAACAGTTTTCCGTCTCGGGCATATCTGCAGGTTTGGCGAAGCGGGTCCAATGGCCTGACGATTACTTCACGGTATCCCATGCCCTGAGTTACCAGTTGTACGATTTTAAAAATTACCGGACCGGGTTGTTTAATTTTGGAAACGGAAGTTCCAATTCCCTGGCGTATACCTTCGGCATCTCCAGGAGTTCTGCAGGCCCCGGACTGATTTTCCCGATAAGGGGGAGTATTTTTGAGGTAACGGCTAAATTCACCCCGCCGTACTCCTTGTTCAACAATAAGGATTATGCGACCCTTAAGGCGCGGAGTGAGGAACTCGAGGCGCTGCAGGTGGAACGGGCACAACAAGGTCTTCCACTGACACCGGCCGAACAGACTGAACTCGAGGAAACAGATCAGGAGCGTTTCAGATGGCTGGAATACTACAAGATCAAATTTAAAGGAGACTGGTACACACAGGTAGTGGGCAAACTTGTCCTGAGGACGAATATCGAATTCGGGTTTCTCGGGTCCTATAACCCGGATGTGGGGAAGGTGCCTTTTGAGCGGTTTTTCCTGGGCGGGGATGGCCTGGGGAGAAACTTTACCCTGGACGGGCGTGAAGTGATACAACTCAGGGGATATGAGAATAATTCCCTTACACCTGTAGATCCGATAACCCAGCAACAGGAAGGCGGTATCGTGTACAACAAGTACTCCCTTGAATTGAGATACCCCCTCACCCTGAAGCCTACGGCTTCTATTTATGCCCTGACCTTTTTGGAAGCGGGGAACTCCTTCAACAATTTTCAGGAGTTTAATCCGTTTGCATTAAAAAGATCAGCGGGAGTTGGGCTTCGTATTTTTATGCCTGCTTTCGGACTATTGGGAATTGACTTTGGATATGGCTTCGATGAGGACCTCAGACCTTCTTCTGTAGGAAATGGGCCCAGCGGATGGCAAACGCATTTTATAATTGGGCAACAATTCTGATCCATGCCCCCGTCTTCACCTCTAGCGCTGAATGCTTAAGTAGTTCATTTTAAAAGAAATACTAATTTTGGCACGATATTTTCTATTGATAAGCGAATCCTTGAAGAACCGGAGCATCTTATTGTTTTTTGTATTGCTGTACACGGGAACGGTGATGTCCCAAAGAGGAGTTCGGATCGGATACGTGGATATGGAGTACATTCTGGAAAATGTGGAGGAGTACCGGGAGGCCAATCAACAGCTCGATAACAAGGTAGTGCAGTGGAAGGGCCAGATGGAGGAGCGACAGCGCAATATTGACCAGCTGCGGCAGGATCTTGAAGCAGAACGCGTATTGCTCACCGACGAGTTGATCCTCGAGCGGGAAGAAGAAATTGAAATCCTGGAAAAGGAATTGCTGGAGTATCAACAGAACCGGTTCGGCCCCAGAGGCGATCTGGTTTTACAGAAACAGCGTTTAATTCAGCCCATCCAGGACCAGGTATTCAGTGAGGTACAGAAAATTGGAGCGAACAAAAAGTATGATTTTATTTTCGATAAATCGGCGGATGTCGTAATGTTGTACTCCGAAAAAAGACACGATATCAGTGAGTTGGTCCTTCGGGGTATTTCCAGAACCCGAAGGATTAGTGCCCCGAAGAAAACCAGGGACGACCGCCTCGATCAATTTGAAGGGGAGGAAGTTGAGGAAGAACCTTCAGAGGGAGTGGTCGAGAGGGAACAGCGGGCTCAACAGGCAGCGGATGCCCGGGCTAAGACGGCTGAAGAGAAAAAAGCAGAACAGCTCAAACTGAGGGAAGAACGCAGAAAGGCCTATGAAGCCCGCAGAAAAAAACTATTAGAAGAGAGGGAGGCCCGTAGGAAAGAAAAGGAGGGAGAACGCAATAAGACTCCCGAAGTAAAGAAGGATACCATTAACTAACGAATCAAATATTTTTAGTAACTCAAATATCAAATTACAGATCATGAAACAAATGAAAAAGGTAGCTGTTGCAATTGTATTGTTTATCGCCGCTACAAGCTTTGTACAGGCTCAGAGCAAGATTGCCCACATCAATGTGACGGATCTTTTGTCCGCAATGCCAGAGATGAAAGCAGCCCAGGGAGAACTCAAGAAATTGGAGGAAACCTACAGAGCGGATATCCAGAGTTCCCTGGATGAATTAAAGAACAAGCTCACCCAATACAATAATGAAGCCAGCACAATGTCTCCGGAACATCGGGGAAGCCCAACAGGCTGCCCAGCAGGAGTTGCAGCAAAAACAGGCGGAACTTTTTGAGCCTATTTCCAAAAAAGCCAAGGAAGCCATTGAGCGTGTTGCGGCTGCGCAGGGATACGACTATGTCGTTGATGCCAGTCCGGGTTCAGGGGTTATCGTAGCCAAAGGAAAAGATATCCTTGCGGATGTTAAGACGGAACTGGGTTTCTAAACCCCCTCAATAAATTCTAAAAAACCGCCCGCAGAACACGGGCGGTTTTTTTATTTTTAAACCAAAGGATATTCCTGTCAGATGAGCAATGCGGCGATTGGTTTTTTCGATTCAGGTCTTGGGGGCCTCACGGTGCGTCAGGAGGTGATACAACTGTTGCCCAATGAAAACACCATATACCTGGCCGACAGCGCCCATGCGCCTTATGGAGAAAAAACACAGGCGGGGATTTTGGAACGTTCCAGGTTAAACACGGAGTGGTTGTTGGGGCAGGGGTGCAAACTTATAGTGATAGCATGTAATACGGCTACTACCAATGCCATAGCCGTGCTCAGGCGTGAATACGCCATCCCTTTTGTCGGGATTGAACCGGCGATCAAACCTGCGGCCCTGAACTCTGAAAGTAAGTCTATAGGGGTGTTGGCCACCCGCGGAACCCTGAGCAGTGCGCTTTTTGCGAGTACTTCCCGAATGTATTCCGCCGGTATAGAAGTGTTGGAACAGGAAGGTACAGGCCTGGTCGGCCTCATCGAATCCGGACAGCTGGATCACCCGAAAACTGCAACCCATTTAAGAACCTTGCTCGCTCCAATGCTTCAGGCCGGAATTGACCATTTGGTACTGGGGTGCACCCACTATCCTTTATTGATTCCCCAACTGAGGGAAATCCTCCCCGGACATGTACGAATTGTGGATTGCAGTCCCGCAGTGGCGCTTCAGACCCGGGCGGTGCTCGCCCGGCACCATTTGTTGAATTCTGGAGAAACCCCCGTGGTACATGCGGTATTTACCAATGGAAATCCCGAGATCGCAAACGATATGTTAGAGCGGTTAGGACACGGCAGGGATACCTGTCTGCTGGTGGATTAGACCTTTCGCACAAAGGATTGAATGGTAAAGGGAAACGCGTGCTTCTGATCCGCAGGGTGAAGTGTGCTATCCGTCTGAATCCAGTCCTCGGGATCGATTTGCGGGAAGAAGGTATCGGCTTTAAAAGTTCCGTGGACCCGCGTGAGTTCAATCCCGGTCGCATAAGGCAGGGCCTGTCTGTAGATTTCCCCTCCTCCGATAACAAAGACCTTATCGTCCTGTGAAACCACCTTCAGCGCCTCTTCAAGGGAATAGACTACCTGACAATTATCCCATGCCACTTTGTACCCCTGGTCCCGGGTTATGATGATATGCCTCCGGTTGGGCAGGGGTCTGGGAAAGGTGTCAAAGGTCTTGCGACCCATGATCATCGGATGCCCCGTAGTTTTTTGCTTAAAGTGCTTAAAATCATCTGGCAAGTGCCAGGGGAGGTCCCCGTTATGCCCCAGCTCATTCGATTCTCCGGCAGCTGCTATCAGGATCAGGTCTTTCACAATTCTTCTTTAGGTGGCAGTTCAGGCAGGGGATGCGTTTTTTCGATTTCCGCCTCGATCTGGCGTATTCGCTCTTTTTGCTTTTCCAGAAGACGCTCCCTTTGGCTGCGTTCCCAGTCTTTTCCCAAAAAGGGGTCCGTGATAAAGACCTGGGCCAGGTGTATGAACCAAATAAAGGACCATCCCATCACGACCCAGATGTACCAGTCATGGGGGTCTCCGATTTTAAGGACTTTATTGATTACCGCAAAAAAAAGACTCCCGATCACAAGAATAACAAGGTGCTGGAATACTGCCCTTTTCTGGCGGATTCGCTTCTGAGCATGCTCCAGGAGTTCGTGTTGTTCCCGATCGAGTGCGGGGTTCTTTTTTTGTTTAAAAAACATCCGAATGCCTATCTTTAAAGCAAAGATAACAGATTTCCCAAGTACGCCCTATGGATGAATTTTTAAGATTTCGCTCTCATTTTCCTTTGTTGGAACAGTATACCTATTTAAACACGGCAGCCTGGGGAGTGCTGCACGACGGATTACTCGAGTGGCGACAGGAACACGACCTCGATTATCTGGTGGGAGGTAGCCGGATGAAGATTGGAGCCCTGTCCCTTTTGGAGGATACGCGGGAGCATCTCGGCCGGTTTTTTAATTGTCCTTCCAGACGGATCAGTCTGGTCCCGAATTTCTCCCTCGGGATGAACCTGCTCCTCGAAGGCTTCGGAAGGGACGCTGAGGTAGTTACCCTTGAGGGCGACTACCCTTCCCTGACCTGGCCTTTTCAGAGCCGGGGGTTTTCCGTGCGGGAGGTTCCTTCCGGGCCCGGGCTGGAGGAGCGGATACTGGAGGTGTTGTCTGAGTCGCCTGTCCGGGTACTGGCGGTATCACTGGTACAGTGGATAGATGGCGTCCTGATTTCTCCTGACTTTCTCAAAAGGGTTAAGGGGCGTTTTCCAGATCTGCTTATTATTGCCGATGCTACCCAGTATGCAGGAGCCTTTCAACTGGATTTTGAGGATTCAGGTATCGACGTCCTGGGGTCGAGTGGTTATAAATGGCTCCTCGGGGGCAATGGCAATGGGTTTATGCTTTTTAGCAAGGTCGCAGAAAACACATTTCAGGTTTTGTCAACAGGCTTTAATTCGGTAAACGCAGATCTTTCCAAAAAGGGGGACATCCCTTTCTCCAGGCGTTTTGAGCCGGGGCACCTGGATACCTTGAATTTTGGGAGTTTGCACTACGCGCTCGGATTGCTGGAGGCATTGGGAATGGATGCTGTGGATCAGTACAACCGGGAAATGAGCCGGAAAGTACAACAGGCTCTGGGTAGCAGGGGGCTACTGCCAGATTATATAGCTGAAGGGGAAAGGCACAGCACGATCTTTAATATTCCGGAACCCGGCGGCCGCTATGCGCACCTGAAAGCGCAGGATATTGTGTGTTCAGCCAGGGGTGGGGGAATCCGTCTCAGTTTTCACTGTTACAATACGGAAAATGATTTGGACAAACTCCTCGAGATTTTGAAATCGGCACCCTGACCCTTATCAACCTCATAATCTTCCATAGGTGTTTTTAAATAAATGAACAGTTTGTAAATTTAATTTTACGAAATCCACAAATATTTTCTAACCAATTGTCTTTTAGGGGTTTTATGTGTTGCTTTGTCGGCAAATTACTGAAATCATATTTATCATGGCAATAAGAAAACAATACCTGAAATCGAAACCTGTATGTAAGGTAACATTTACCGTACCTGCAGAAGATGCAAAAAAAGTAGCTGTCGTTGGAGACTTCAATGAATGGAATCCAAAGGGAAGCATGCTGAAAAAACTCAAGAATGGCACCTTTAAGGGGACTTTTGACCTTCCTAAGGAACAGTCATTTGAATTCCGGTACCTGATCGATGGAGAGTTCGTCAATGACGACTCTGCTGACCGGTACCAGTGGAATGACTTCGCCGGGGCGGAAAACGCTGTCCTGGAACTGTAACAGAATCTGTTGCAAAGCACTAAAAACCCCGCCAGATGGCGGGGTTTTTTTGTGCATTTTAGGTTTAGAGTTGCGTTCGGGGGTATGGTTTACGCTATCAGAAATTCAGACCGCTACAACCCCTTTGATATGCGGATGCGGATCGTAATTCTCCAAAGTGAAGTCCTCATAGCGGAAGGCAAACAAGTCCGTCACTTCCGGATTTAAGGTCATGGTGGGTAAAGGTCTCAGGTCCCGGCTGAGTTGGAGGTGAATCTGTTCCAGGTGGTTATTGTAGATGTGGGCATCTCCGAAGGTGTGGATGAATTCTCCGGGCTGCAAACCACAAACCTGGGCAATCATCAGGGTAAAGAGGGCATAGGAGGCGATATTAAATGGAACGCCCAGAAATATGTCTGCACTGCGCTGATAGAGCTGGCATGAGAGTTTGCCATCTGCGACGTAAAACTGAAAAAACGCATGGCAAGGCGGTAAGGCCGCCTTTCCCCTTGCTACGTTTTCCGAAAATGATATTCCCGTATCCGGTAAAACCGAAGGGTTCCATGCAGCCACCAACATACGACGGCTGTCCGGGTTGGTGTTCAGGGTTTGCAATAATTGTGTGATCTGGTCTATGGAATCTCCGTTCCAGTTACGCCACTGCTGCCCGTAAACAGGCCCGAGATCACCGTTTTCATCGGCCCACTCATTCCAAATCCGAACCCCGTTTTCCTGCAGGTAGCGCACGTTGGTATCCCCTTTCAGAAACCAGAGCAATTCGTGAATCACGGATTTTACATGGATTTTTTTGGTGGTGACTAAAGGAAAACCTTTAGCGAGATCGAACCGCATCTGGTAGCCGAAAACACTTAATGTGCCGGTTCCGGTCCGATCGGATTTCAGGGTTCCATGGCTCAGTACGTGATTCAGCAGGTCGTGATATTGCTTCATGAGTAATTACAATTTACCCCGATTGGGACAGGGCCTAAAAGTAAATATTGATCTTGTTTTGCCGAAGTCGGATCCCGCTTTTTTTTAAAAGGTTATTAACCTTGGCTGGGGGAGTTGGACCGATATATAGGGCGATGTGGTCTATCCGAGAATCATGCCCGCCAGGGTAGCGGAAAGCAGGGAAGCCAGGGTCCCTCCCAGGACGGCCTTCAGGCCAAATTCGGAAAGGGTTTTCCGCTGACCTGGTGCAAGGGAGCCGATTCCTCCGATCTGTATCCCTATAGATGCAAAATTGGCAAAACCACAAAGCATATAAGTGGCCATAAGCACGGACTTCTGATAGCCGAGATGTAAGGGACTGCCGAGATCCTTTAATTCAGCCAGTTGGATGTACCCGACAAATTCACTCGCTGCGAGCTTTATTCCCAACAATTGCCCCATCATCATGATGTCGCTCGAATCTACCCCGATAAGCCACATGAGGGGGGCGAACAAAGCGCCTAAAAGAGCTTCCAGGGAAAGTGAGTCATAAGGGGAATTAAGGGCAATCCACTCATTGAGTGAAGTCAGGTCCCCGACCCAGCCGAGTATCCCGTTAATCATCGCGATAAAGGCCACGAATACCAGGAGCATGGCCCCGACATTGACAGCCAGCTTTAAACCCTCCGTGGTACCGTTTGCTATCGCATCGAGGAGATTACTTCCTATTTTATCTGCGGATACGCTGATTGTATTGTCGACCGCCTCCGTTTGCGGATACAGGATTTTGGAAATAACGATGGCTCCCGGGGCAGCCATTACAGAAGCCGCGATCAGGTGGCGGGCAAATTCCAGTCGGAGCTCTGGATCATTCCCTCCCAAAAAACCGATGTATGCGGCGAGGACCCCCCCGGCCACGGTCGCCATACCCCCAATCATGACCAGGAGGATTTCCGAGCGGTTCATTTTCTCCAGATAGGCCTTAATCAGCAGGGGCGCTTCCGTTTGTCCCAGAAAGATGTTTCCCGCAATGCTCAGGCTTTCCGGCCCGGAAATTCCCAGGGCCCGCGACAGCAACCAGGCCAGCCCTCTGACAACGCGTTGAATGATACCCAAATAATACAAGACGGACGTAAGGGCCGAGAAAAAGATGATGGTGGGCAGGATTTGAAAGGCAAAAACATAACCGATGTTCGGATTGTCTAAATCCATAAGGCTCCCGAAAACAAACGTACTTCCTGCCAGGGTGAATTCGAGAATACTGTTAAAAAAGGAACCCAAAACATTGAAAAACCACTGTACGGCCGGAATCTTAAGAACCCCAATGGCGAGCAATAGCTGTATACCCAGACCCACGCCGACGGTTTTCCAATTGATTGATTTTCTCCTGGCACTAAAAGCGAAGGCAATGGCAAGCAGGGCTAAAAGTCCCAGTAAACCTCTCCCGAGGGAAGTGATACTGAATCCCCGATTTGGGATCAGGACATCTGGTGCCGCATCCTGGGCCATTCCGTAAAGGGGAAGTAATAGGAAAATCAGGCTTAAGAGAAATGCAAAACAGGATTGTCTGCCCTTTTTCAACTCAGCTTTTTCGTTTGGATATTTCATCCCTGAGCTTGGCAGCTTTCTCATAATCTTCGCCGGTTACAGCTTTTTCGAGTTCTTTATTCAGCTCTTCTAAACTCATTTCCCTGTAAGGGGCTCCGGATCCCGGATCGATTTCAACGGCCTGTCCTTCCTGCAGGATTTCATCGACCATAATACTGTCGTCACCGTCTTCTTTGTCCGTATCCTTTGAAGAAAACTTAAGGAAAATACCAGCCTTATCCAGAATAGCTTTATAAGTAAAAATGGGGGCGTCAAAACGGAGGGCAAGGGCAATGGCGTCACTTGTGCGCGCATCGATGATTTCTTCTACCTTATCCCGTTCAGAGATGATGCTGGAGTAAAATACACCATCGACGAGTTTGTGGATGATCACCTGCTTGATAACAATCTGGAATCGGTCCGCAAAATTTTTGAACAGATCGTGTGTAAGGGGTCTGGGGGGTTGAATTTCTTTCTCCAGCGCAATGGCTATGGATTGAGCCTCGAAAGCACCGATAACAATGGGGAGTTTTCGCTCTCCATCCACTTCGTTTAGAATAAGGGCATAAGCTCCATTCTGAGTCTGGCTGTAGGAAATCCCTTTTATTTTTAACCTGACAAGGCTCATAGGCAAATTTAACGCATGAAAAGACTGTTAAACAACAGGGTTGTCCGGTTATTTAACAGCCCCAAAGAACGACAAATTAACAAAAATTAGCCGTTTTGTGCCTTAAATTCCTTTAATTTTTCGATCAATTCAGGTACCACCTCAAA
>CAZEQO010000096.1:0-6283 GCA_964514365.1 uncultured Robiginitalea sp.
TGGTTTAACTCCGCCAAATTCTTTGATATTGAATACCAGACCTATGGGTGGGTCTCTGGCGCCCTGGGCCGGGATCCCGGGGAGCGGCATTTTCACTGGAGACATCCCAAAGAACTCCTCTGCCTGACCCTGGCCTACGACGGGAAAACCCGGAAACTTCTGGGAATTAACACCTTTGGGATCCGATTGCGGCACGAGGTGATAGACCGGTGGCTTACCCGGGGGGTCACCATAGATCAAGCTGTTGAACGTCTTGGGGAAGCGAATTTTGATCCTGAACAATACCGCCGCTACGAGGGCGACATCCTGCAGGCATTTACCTCTAAAACCGAACCTATTCTATGACAACCCTGGAATCCATGTCGCTGGCCGGTGGGCCTCCCAAAAGTCTGAAAAACGGTCAAAAATTATCTGTTTTTCTAGGGCTTTCGAGTTTTTGTATCCTCCTGCTTGCCACATTTGGTTTCGATTTTCCAAACCAGGGTTACTGGCTGGCAGCCTCCCTCACCGGGATACTATTGGGGGTCATCGGGTTCAGCTGGGCTTCTTACAAAGGCGAATCCATGGGGATCAAAAACCACGGGGTTCAGTTTAAGTCGATTTCCGGGCGGGGCCTCTGGGCCTGGGCCCTGGGGATTGTCCTCACTGGGTTCTACATCGTTTTGTATTTCTATCCGGAGTACCTCGGCCTGGTCAAAGACGGCCCCAACCGGGGCTTGATTTCCCTTTTTGATCCGTTGAGCCGCACGCTAAGCGGCAATCCCGCCAGTCAGTGGTTTGTATATGGCACCCTCTATACCCTGGCTATTCTGGCCTTTGGGATCAAGTTTCTCTGGAAGTACCGCCACAACCGGTACCAGCGACTCAGAACCCTCAGCGTTATGTTTTTCCAAACGGCTTTCGCCTTTATCATCCCCGAGATCATGGCGCGGCTCAATGGTGACCTTCCCTATTACGACCTGAAAAATATCTGGCCCCTGAATTATTACAACTTCGAGCGGTATCGGGTCAACGCCTTTATCGATGCCGGGGATATCGGCCTGGGGATGCTTATCTTCGGGGTACTCTCCATCCTGGTCATCACCCCCCTGCTCACGTATTTCTACGGAAAACGATGGTACTGTTCCTGGGTGTGTGGTTGCGGCGGACTGGCGGAAACTGCCGGGGACTCCTTCCGGCACCTCAGCGACAAAAGCCCCTTTGCCTGGAAAGTGGAACGGTGGGTAGTGCATAGTGTCCTTGTTTTTGTGGTACTGATGACCACTGCCGTGGTCTACTCCTATCTGGGTCCGGATAACAGTAAATACTGGTTGAGTAAATCCCAGTTTCTTACAGGGGTCGGCGTGCTACTGACCGCTATTTTCACCTGGGTAATGGTCTTCAGGCGGAAGGCGTTGAAAAAGGACGCCATCTACGGGGCTGCAGGATACATGATCATTATTCTTGGGCTGCTCGCCATCCATGGATTCAGCGATGCCAAACACATCTTTATCTTCTCCTCAGAAAGTCTGCGCAAGACCTACAGTTTTCTGATCGGGAGTATTTTTTCCGGGGTCATCGGGACGGGCTTCTACCCGATTTTCGGCAACCGGGTGTGGTGTCGTTTTGGCTGTCCTATGGCGGCGATCCTGGGCCTGCAACAGCGGCTCTTCTCCCGCTTCCGCATTACAACCAACGGCGGGCAGTGCATTTCCTGTGGAAATTGCTCCACCTATTGTGAAATGGGTATTGATGTGCGCGCTTATGCACAGAAGGGAGCAAACATTGTACGGGCGAGCTGCGTGGGTTGTGGTATCTGTTCGGCCGTCTGTCCCAGGGGCGTGTTAAAGCTCGAAAACGGACCACTTAAGGGAAGGATTAACCCCAGGGAGGTTCTATTGGGCAACGACGTAAACCTAATGGAACTGGCCAATCAAAATTCAGATACCGCTTATTGAATCCCGCCTGCCTTTTTAACCCTCCAAAACTTCAATGCAACAAATTGCTTTAATCATCCCGGCGTATAATGAAGAAAAATCCATCGGAAGTGTCCTTGCCGACATCCCTTCAATTGTGATGGAAACTGTAGTCGTGGATAACAATTCCACCGACGGCACCGCTGAAAAAGCCAGGGCGGGCGGCGCTACGGTACTTCACGAACGCACAGGGGAGGTGGCCAAAAAAGGGGGGGCCACGGTCCTTCGGGAAAACAGGAAAGGGTACGGCTATGCCTGCCTGAAAGGCATTGAATATCTGGGCAAAAGATCCAGGACCCCCGATATTATCGTATTTATGGATGGTGACTATTCGGATTACCCTGAAGAACTACCGGCCGTAGTCGCCCCGATTTTGGAGGAAGGTATGGATATGGTCATAGGGGCCCGGGTCAAAGACCTCCGGGAAGAGGGTTCGATGACCCCTCAACAGGTATTTGGAAACGCCCTGGCCACGACCCTGATGAAAATGCTTTTCGGAGCCCGGTATACCGACCTTGGGCCTTTCAGAGCCATCAGGTTTGACGCTTTGGAGTCCCTGGGAATGGAGGATAAAACCTATGGCTGGACGGTTGAAATGCAACTCAAAGCTTTGAAGAAAAAGCTTGCATATACTGAAGTCCCAGTGCGTTACCGAAAAAGAATTGGGGTCTCAAAGGTCTCCGGCACGGTAAAAGGTAGTATCTTTGCAGGCGTTAAAATCCTGGGCTGGATTTTTAAATATAGTTTAAAATAAAACATGGGACTAACCATCGCTTACATTATTATCGGGATTTACACCCTGTCGCTCCTGCTTATCTTTATGTATAGCCTGGCGCAGCTCAATTTGCTGGTCAACTACCTCGGGCAGAGGAGAAACCAGAAAGAGGCACCCAAATTCAACCTGATGGACCCCCGGGAAATTCCACACGTTACGGTACAGCTTCCCATTTATAATGAACAATACGTCATCGAGCGGCTGCTGGCCAATATCGCCCTGCTCGAATACCCCAAGAGCAAACTGGAAATTCAGGTACTCGACGATTCTACGGACGACTCCGTTCAGGAAACCGCGGCGAGGATCGCCGACCTTGCAAAAACCGGCCTGGACATTCAGCATATTTGCAGGACGAACCGGGAAGGCTTTAAAGCAGGGGCACTCAAAGAAGGCCTTAAGATCGCAAAGGGCGAGTTCATCGCCATTTTTGATGCGGACTTCCTGCCCGATGCCGATTGGCTTAAAAAGACCGTTCCTTACTTTAAGGACGCAGAAATCGGGGTAGTCCAAACCCGTTGGGGGCATATCAACCGGGATTATTCCACCCTCACCCGCATACAGGCTTTCGCCCTCGATGCCCACTTTACCCTGGAGCAGGTAGGTCGCAATGCCAAAGGGCATTTTATCAACTTTAACGGGACGGCCGGGATCTGGAGAAAAGAGTGTATTCTCGACGCCGGCAACTGGGAAGGGGATACCCTGACCGAAGACCTCGACCTCAGTTATCGGGCACAACTTAAAAATTGGAAATTCAAATACCTCGAAGACGTGGAAACTCCTGCAGAGCTGCCTGTGGTTATCAGTGCGGCCCGGTCCCAGCAATTCCGTTGGAACAAAGGGGGAGCCGAAAACTTCCGCAAAACCGTTTGGAGTGTTTTACGTGCCAAGAACATCCCCTTTAAGACCAAATTTCACGGGGTGATGCACTTGTTGAACAGTTCCATGTTCCTATGTGTATTTCTGGTCGCCATCCTCAGCATACCCATGCTGTACATCAAAAACTCCTTCGGACACCTCGCTTTGGTTTTTGAACTCACCAGTTTCTTTATCGTCAGCACCATCATCCTTTTTATTTGCTACTGGTTTACCTACAAAAGCATTCAAGGCAGCGGGCTGGACAATTTTGTATCGTATATTAAACTGTTTTTCACCTTCTTTTCGGTAGCGCTCGGTTTCTCTTTACACAATACCGTAGCCGTCCTCGAAGGGCATATGGGCAAGCGTTCTGAATTTGTGCGCACCCCCAAGTTCAATATCAATAGTCTTAAAGACAGTTGGAAGGGGAATAAATACCTGGTCAAGAAGATTTCACCCAATACCATTCTGGAGTTTGGACTGATGTTGTATTTCCTCTTCGGGATGTACAGCGCCATTCCATTGAATGATTTCGGGCTGTTTCCATTTCACTTTATGCTTTTCCTCGGCTTTGGTTTTGTCTTTTTGAAATCCGTCACTTCCAAAGTTTAGTCCGATTCAGGGCCAAAGGCCCGGTCTGATAAAGCTACCAAATAAAAGGCAACCCTTATTATCCGGTGAAACTCCCAATTCCGGTTAGAAAATCCGGGCTTTAATAAACCGTTATTTTTCATTTTCTTGCAGGAGTTAAGCTAACTCCATGATCCGGGCCCTGATTACCTTCTGGAACCTTCACCGCATTTCCATTTTACTGGTCGTGTTGGGCCTTGTTTTTTACGGGGTCTTTGGTTATGAACTCAACCGGTCCGATTCCATACGCCTGGTTGCGCTTTTTGCGGCCCTGTTTTTCCTCTCCTACAAACTGATTCAGTTTGAAAAGTGGAACCTGCGGTTTATGGTCGGCAGTGGATTGCTCTTTCGTGCCGTTTTACTTTTTGCCCTGCCCAACCTCTCCCAGGATTTTTATCGGTTTATCTGGGATGGTAACCTGATCCTCGAAGGCCTGAATCCGTACCTCCTGACTCCTGATGAATGGATGGCCCGGGGCGGACCTGCCTTTCCGGCGACAGCTGAACTCTACCAGGGCATGGGAAGTCTCAGCAGTGCACATTACAGTAATTATCCGCCTGTCAACCAGTATTTCTTTGCGCTATGTGCCTATCTCGGCGGACAGACCATCCTGGGGTCTGTTATCAGTATGCGCGTACTGATTGTACTGGCCGATCTTGGGATCCTGTATTTCGGCAGGCGCATCCTGAAAAAAATCAATCGGGCACCCCATCTGATTTTTTGGTACTTCCTGAACCCACTGGTGATCATAGAGCTCACGGGCAACCTGCATTTTGAAGGCGTTATGCTTTTTTTCTTTATCCTGGCCATGTTTCTGATCGTCTCCGGGAAGTGGTTCCTGGCCGTGATTCCCTATGCCTTTTCGATAGGCATCAAACTGATTCCCTTGCTTTTTTTACCCCTTTTACTGCCTTTACTGGGATGGAAAAAAGTATCGGGATTCTATTTGGGTGTCGCCCTTTTGCTGGGGGTAATGCTCTATCCACTTTATTTTCCAGAATTTTCGGACCACTACGGCCAGACATTACGTTTGTGGTTTTCGAATTTTGAATTCAATGCGAGTTTATACAACCTGGCGGAATCGGTGGCTGTAAGCCAGGGAGCAAAACCATGGGAATTTATTAAACAATACGGGGCAATCATCCCGGTTATTACTGCAGCTACCACACTGATCGTCTGCGCCCACCCTATCGTCAGGCATTCAAAATACTGGTTCGGTGCCGCCCTGCTGGTCATTTGCGTGTATTATTTTTTAGCAACTACCGTACACCCCTGGTATATTATTTTCCCCCTCCTGCTCAGCACCTTTACAAATTTCAGGTTTATGTATCTCTGGTCTGCGACCATCGTGCTGAGTTATATAGCCTATGGGGTGGAAGGGGTGGAAGAAAGGCCCTGGGTTTTAGTTGTTGAGTATACCGTGGTCTTTGCCTTTCTTATTTATGAAATCATCAAAAATAAACGCAATCTCTCGGCTATTGCCAAAAACCGGGTGAGAACCCCTGCCGATTAAATAATATTTGTACATTTGGATTAAGATGAATCATCAGTCTCCTTTTTCATTGAATCTCACCGGGCTCTACCCGGGAATGTTGCGGCGCCTCCGCCTCCGCCCGTAAGGGTGTCTCTCTGTTATGGAATTAGGTGAGTCCAATTCCGCATCGCTTTTAAAATTTCTCTTCCACGTATTAATTCTCAATTGGCAATGAAAATCGTAGTTGCTGATGCATCACATATAAAATTTGCAGCCGTGATCTCGGAAACCATTACCGAATCGGCTAAGGTCAGGGGTACGGGAATTGCCAAAAGGACACCGGAGTATATCATCCAGCGCCTTAAAAATGGAAATGCCGTGATCGCAATCGATGGGGATCGATTTGCGGGTTTTTGTTATATCGAAGTCTGGAGCCACCAGAAATATGTGGCGAATTCCGGTCTTATCGTACACCCCGACTATCGCAACCAGGGGCTGGCCAAAAAGATCAAAAAGGCGATTTTTGAACTATCCCGCAAGAAATTTCCGGAAGCCAAAATCTTTGGCATAACCACGGGGCTGGCCGTGATGAAA
>CAZEQO010000096.1:6293-10595 GCA_964514365.1 uncultured Robiginitalea sp.
CGGTGACCTATTCCGAACTCACGGACGACCCGCAATTCTGGAAAGGCTGTCAGACCTGCAAAAATTTCGATGTCCTTACCCGTACAAACCGGAATATGTGCCTCTGTACCGGGATGCTTTACGACCCAAAACAAAAGCCCTCCAAACCGGAACCTGATTTGGATAAAAAATCCTTTGAACGGTTGAAAAACCTGAAGCAAAAACTTCTCTTAAAGAAAAAGAAACCATGAAAAAACTCGTTTTGGCCTACAGTGGAGGCCTGGATACTTCCTATTGTGCACACTACCTTTCCCATGAAGAAGGCTATGAAGTTCACGCCGTAACCGTAAATACCGGCGGTTTTGACGGGGAAGAATTAAAAGAAATTGAGTCCCGGGCACTGGAACTGGGCGTACATTCATATCGCGCCATAGACGCGGTCCAATCCTTTTACGACCGCGTGGTCAAATACCTGGTCTTTGGGAACATTCTCCGAAACAATACCTATCCCCTGTCGGTAAGTGCAGAAAGAATTGTACAGGCTATGGAAATCGCACAATATGCCCGGGATACAGGAGCCACCCATATCGCCCATGGGAGCACCGGGGCGGGCAACGACCAGGTGCGTTTTGACCTGATTTTTCAGATTATGGTGCCTGAGGTGCAAATCATTACCCCGATTCGGGACAACCAACTCTCCCGGGAAACAGAAATCAAATACCTCCGGGATGCCGGTATCCCCTATGCCTGGGAGAAAGCCAAATATTCCATCAACAAGGGGCTTTGGGGGACTTCTGTGGGTGGAGATGAAACCCTGGGGTCGCGTAAGCCCCTGCCCGACCAGGCCTATCCAAACCCTTTGGTCAAGGAAGATTCCGAGACGATCACCCTGGAATTTACAAAAGGGGAATTAACCGCAATGAACGGAAATGAAGATACCCCAGTAGCCAATATCCTGAAACTTGAAGCTTTGGCTTCCCAATTTGCTATTGGCAGGGATATACATGTGGGGGATACGATTATCGGCATCAAAGGGCGTGTGGGTTTTGAAGCCGCAGCCCCGTTGATTATCCTGAAATCCCACCACCTTTTGGAGAAACACACCCTGAGTAAATGGCAGCAATTTCAAAAAGAACAACTGGGCAGTTTTTATGGGATGCTCCTGCACGAAGGGCAATACCTGGATGAAGTCATGCGCAATATCGAGGCCTTTCTCGAGGATTCCCAGCGAAAGGTAACGGGTCGTGTTTTTGTAAAACTCCATCCCTATCGTTTTGAACTCGAAGGGATCGAATCGGAAAATGACCTCATGGATGCCTCTTTTGGAAGCTATGGGGAACTCAACCGCGGCTGGTCGGCCGCAGATGCCAAAGGATTTATCAAAATCCTCTCGAATTCAGGTCGCATTGCCTCCCAAATACAAGAAGACTCATGATACGGGCAGGCGTCATAGGAGGGTCCGGGTATACGGGAGGGGAACTGA
The DNA here is from genome assembly GCA_964514365.1 of uncultured Robiginitalea sp. GTDB lineage: Bacteria > Bacteroidota > Bacteroidia > Flavobacteriales > Flavobacteriaceae > Robiginitalea. The sequence goes on from CAZEQO010000096.1 coordinate 7,756, forward strand.
TCCGCCTCCTGCTCCAGCACCCGGATGTCCAACTGGATTTTGTGTTCAGCAGGACCCGGAAAGGAGAATCCCTTCACAAGACTTTTCCGGATTTGACAGGGCAGACGAAGCTCACCTATGTCGACCGGCCCGATATGGAAACAGACGTGGTATTCCTTTGCCTGGGTCATGGAAACTCTGGCAAATTCCTAAAGGAGTGGGCATTTAGTACTGACACGCGCATTATCGACCTCAGCAATGAATTCCGGGGGGTGGATAACCGTTGGTTCGGGAAAAGGGAATTTGTCTACGGCCTTCCGGAATGCCATTTAGATGCGATTTCCACGGCCCGGAACATTGCAAACCCGGGCTGCTTTGCCACGGCCATTGAATTGGCACTCCTCCCCCTGGCCGCTGCGGGCCTGCTTACAGAAGCCGTACACATTAACGCGATCACAGGCAGTACGGGTGCCGGGGCAGGACTCTCAGAAACCTCCCATTTCAGTTGGCGAAATAACAATATGTCTGTGTATAAGCCTTTTACACATCAGCACCTTGCCGAGATTCGGGAAACCCTCGAAGGTACGGGCACGGTTATTCCTGAATTGTATTTCCTTCCGCAGAGGGGGAATTTTCCCCGCGGCATTTTTGCAACACTTTATACGGGGTATACGGGTAGCATCGAAGAAGCAGTGGAGCTGTATACCGACTATTATAAAGATTCCCCGTTTACCTTCGTAACGGAGGAGCCGGTAAACCTGAAACAGGTGGTCAATACCAATAACGCACACCTGCACCTGCACCTGCACGAAGGAAAACTGCTCATTACCTCGGTTCTGGACAACCTTTTAAAAGGGGCTTCGGGCCAGGCAGTAGAGAATATGAACCTGATGTTTGGATTCCCCCGGGAAGGGGGCTTAACCCTCAAAGCTATAGGCTTTTAAAATTAAAAACACTTCTGATGAAAATAGCAATCATTGGTACGGGCAACCTGGGTATTTCAATGGCCAAAGGTATTCTCCACAGCGGGGCCGCCACCAGCATGTACCTGACGCGGCGCCATCCGGATACCCTGCAGGAATTTGAAGCTTATGGCAATGTCATAACCACATCCGATAACCGGCAGGCGGTTGCGGAATCGGACATTCTGATTTTCGCAGTACAACCGGGCGACCTTCCTGCCGTACTGACCTCTGTTGAAGACCTTTTGGGCGAAAACCATGTGGTTATTTCCACCATTACAGGCTTTGTGATCTCTGAAATCGAGGCCATTATCGGTACGAGAAGGTATATCATCCGGGCGATGCCGAATACGGCCATCTCCGTCCAGCACTCGATGACCTGTCTATGCAGCAATGAACAGGGGAAAGAGCGTCTGGAACTCGCCCAGGCCATCTTTAACCGTATGGGGCATTCCATGATTATTCCCGAAGCGCGTATGCAAGCTGCCACAGTTATTTGTGCCAGTGGTATCGCCTTCTGGATGCGCCTGATCCGGGCGACTACCCAGGGCGCCATTCAATTGGGGTTTGATGCACAGGAGGCTCAGGAACTCGCCATGCATACCTGCCGGGGCGCGGCCGAGCTCCTCATTCAATCCGGAAATCATCCGGAGGCGGAAATCGACCGGGTTACTACCCCAATGGGCTGTACAATAGAAGGCCTCAATGAAATGGAACATCAGGGGCTCAGTGCCTCCCTGATCCGTGGTATTGTTACTTCTTACGACAAAATTTCCGACTTTAGAAAAGGGTGATCATGGAACTCTTCGACGTCTATCCGAGATTTAATATCACGCCTGTCTCAGCAGAAGGATGCTGGATCACAGATGTAAAAGGGGACCGGTATCTGGATTTGTACGGAGGGCACGCCGTGATTTCCATCGGGCATTCGCACCCGCAATACGTGCGAAACCTGACGTCCCAACTGCATAAAATAGGGTTTTACAGCAATTCAGTACAGAACCCCCTGCAGGAAGAACTCGCAGAGCACCTGGGCCGGGCTTCCGGCCTGGAATCCTATCGGCTGTTTTTGTGCAACTCAGGGGCCGAAGCCAATGAAAATGCCTTAAAACTCGCCTCATTCCACACCGGGAAATCGAAGGTTATCGCTTTTAAAAACAGTTTTCACGGACGGACTTCAGCCGCCGTGGCTGCCACCGATAATCCCGCCATTATCTCCCGTCTCAATGCGGTCCACCAGGTTACCTTTCTACCATTGAACGATGTAGCTGCCCTGGAAAATGCCCTGAGCAAAAAGGATATCAGTGCCGTGATACTCGAACCCATTCAGGGAGTGGGAGGTTTGGAAATGGCCCAGACCTCGTTTATGGAAGAAACCGCCCGTCTTTGCCGGGAACACCAGGCTGTCTTTATCGCCGACGAAGTGCAAAGCGGTTTCGGCCGTACCGGTGCATTCTTTTCCTTTCAGCACAGCGAAGCCGCACCTGGAATTATCACTATGGCCAAAGGGATGGGAAATGGCTTTCCCGTCGGAGGGATCCTGATCCATCCGGATATAAAATCCAGTCCCGGATTGCTGGGCACGACCTTCGGGGGTAACCACCTGGCGTGTGTCGCTACACTCACCGTCCTGAACGTTCTGGAACAAGAGCAGCTGCTTCCCCACGCTGCGCAAATGGAAGGTGTTTTCCGCACCCTGGCCGAAGGGATTCCCGGATTGAAACAAGTGAGGGGAAAGGGGCTGATGCTCGGTCTTGAAATGGACTTTCAAGTGGCTGATCTGCGAAAAAAATTATTGTATACCCATCGCATTTTTACCGGAAATTCAAAAAACAAAAACCTCCTTCGCATCCTGCCCCCGCTGTGTATAGGGGAGGAAGACCTTCAAATTTTGTTCGC
>CAZEQO010000097.1:0-1115 GCA_964514365.1 uncultured Robiginitalea sp.
CAAAAGGCTATCCTGGGACCTGAGAAAATAGTGCGTGGCATCATTGTGTATGTATTTTTCTATACTTCCCATTCCAGAATCTCAAGGGTTTTCCCAGGAGTACCTGGAAAGATTCCAACTCTAAGATAGTTAATTTAAGGTAGGCAAAGGGGCAATACAGGATCCTTTCAATCCTATAAATCCCTACTGATATCCCGCAGCCTGAAGCCGGAAGAGCTCCGCATAGAGGTCATCACGCTCCAATAGTTCTTCATGGGTCCCCAACTCGAGGATCCTGCCATCCTCGAGAACCAAAATACGGTCGGCCATCCGGACAGTACTAAACCGATGCGATATTATTATACTCGTCCGCCCTTTGGTCAGGGCAATAAAACGCTTAAAAACCTCGTATTCTGCACGTGCGTCCAGGGAGGCTGTGGGCTCATCGAGTACCATTACCTCTGCATCCTTCATATAGGCGCGGGCAAGGGCGACCTTTTGCCACTGACCGCCACTGAGATCCTGCCCGCGGTTAAACCGCCGACCCAGTTGTTGTTCCAATCCCCCGCTCAACGCCGCGATGACCTGGTCCGCAAGGCTTTTACGGGCGGCATCCTCTATCAGCGGGGTATCCTCAATAGCCTCAATATTACCCACGGCAATATTCTCCCGTATGGTAAACTCATACCGGAAAAAGTCCTGAAATATTACGCCGAAGCGCTCCCGATAGGCTTGTTTATCAAAACGTGATATGTCTGTGCCATCCAGGAAAATACTCCCTTTCGTCGGCTCATAAAACCTCAGGACCAGCTTTATCAAGGTGGTTTTTCCCGCTCCATTCTGTCCGACAAATGCCATTTTCTCGCCGGCTTTCAACGTAAAAGAAATCCCTTTTAAAGTTGGGGAATCCGCCCCGGGATACGTAAAATGAACATCTTTAAACTCAAATCCACTGCGGATTTTGTCAGGCATGGGAATCGGCTCATGTTCCGGTTTAGGGATTTTAAGATCGATAAAGTCAAAATAATCCTTCAGGTACAATGCGCTTTCAGAAATCCGGGTAAACCTGGAGAAAAAAGACTGGAGGCTTCCCTGAAGCCGGTTAAAAGACCCTGAAAGGAAGGTAAGCTCCCCCA
>CAZEQO010000097.1:1125-6048 GCA_964514365.1 uncultured Robiginitalea sp.
GTGAGAAACCCCCCAAGCGTCTGGTAGATGATCAGCACATATGCCCCGTAATACGACAGGATTCCCAAGAGGTTGAACAAGCCTCCAAAAATACTCTGCCGGATGGCGAGTTTGCGGTTGAGCAGGTAATACTCATGTGCGAGGTTTTTAAATCGTTTGGCTATAAAACCGGTCAGCCCAAAGAGCTTGACTTCCTTGGCTGTCTGGCTATTTGCACCGATATATCTGAGGTAGTCGAGTTCCCTTCGCTCGCTGGTCCAGCTGCGGGCCAGGGAATACCGGTCTGAAGAGTATTTTATCTCATTGATAAAGGAGGGGATAACACTTAGGATTAATAGTAAGATAAGCCAGGGTTCAAAATAGATGAGTCCGGCGATGAGGGAACCCACAGAAAGCAGTCCTTCGGCCTGACCCAGAACATTGCTCATCAGGTTGACCCGACTGTTGGTCTGCGTTCGGGCCCGCTCCAGTTTGTCGTAGAATTCAGGATCTTCGAGTTGTTCGAGGGTGAGTTCCTGGGCTTTCCTGATAATGCGTTCAGAGGAGGAATTCGAGTAAAGGTCGCCTAAAAGGCCGTCCGTCAGGTTCACCACCCGACCCAGTAAATCGGACAACAGGGCGACCCCTAATTCAATGCCGACATATACCCATAATTGGTCGATATCGGCTGTCCCCACCTCAAGCAGATGCACAATTTCGTCTATGATCAACTTCCCGATCCAAAGCAGAACAACGGGACTAAAGGCTTTAAGGAAGCGGGCCAGGGTATTGATCAGAAAAAGCCCGGGGGCTGCCCTGTAGATTTCCGAAAAAAAACGGGGGATCGAACGCCATCCTTTAAAGGAGTCCTTCAGATCGATCCGATCCTTATCTGTTATGGATTTGAGTCGGGTACGCCGCATATTCCTGCAAGTTAGTGAACTCCTCCAATCCGTATAGGGACTCGCTCAGACATTATTCCTACTTTTACAGCGTTAAAAGGACTGGCGATGGCACGCATACGGATTACCAAAGAATTCACATTTGAAACCGGACATGCACTTTATGGATATGACGGTAAATGCCGCAATGTCCACGGGCACAGTTACCACCTCTCTGTAACGGTAATCGGCATTCCCATTCAGGAAACGGGCCATAAGAAGCTCGGAATGGTGATCGACTTCGGGGATCTGAAAACCATTGTAAAGGAAGAAATCGTCGATCCTTTTGACCACGCTACTGTATTTAACGGCAGTACGCCCCACCTGGCATTGGCGAACACTCTAAAAGAAAACGGGCATAAAGTAATCTTGGCCGGCTATCAGCCCACCTCAGAAAACATGGTTGTCGATTTTGCCCATAAAATTCAAAAGCGCCTTCCTGAAGGGATCCAGTTGCATTCCCTGAAACTTCGGGAAACCGGGACAGCCTATGCCGAATGGTTTGCGAGTGATAACAGTTAATCTCCATTCCAGGGGGTCTGAGACCTGAAATTCCGGGGAGATCCTTATTTTTACAGACGATGAATTCCATTGAAGTCCCTTCGGGAAAAAAGATTTATTTCGCCAGCGATAATCACCTGGGGGCTCCTACTTCTCAGCTCAGCCAACCCCGGGAAAAGAAATTTGTAAGATGGCTTGAAGCCGTTCGCAAAGACGCCGCAGCGGTCTTTCTCCTGGGGGATCTATTCGATTTTTGGTTTGAATACAACACGGTAGTCCCCAAAGGATTTACCCGTACCCTGGGAAAGCTCGCAGAAATCACAGACAGTGGCATTCCCGTCTATTACTTTGTGGGAAATCACGATTTATGGATGAATGGGTATTTTGAAGAGGAACTGAACATCCCGGTATATCACAAGCCTCAGATTTTCGAGATCGGTGGAAAAAAATTCTTTATCGGCCACGGGGACGGGCTCGGTCCCGGGGATAAAGGGTTTAAACGGATGAAAAAAGTCTTTACAAACCCGGTTTCAAAATGGTTTTTTCGTTGGTTGCATCCCGATTTGGGGGTTCGGATGGCACAGTATTTTTCAGTGCGGAACCGAATGATTTCCGGGGAGGAAGATGTCCGGTTTTTGGGGGAAGATAAGGAGTGGTTGGTGCAGTACGCCAAAAAGAAACTCAAAAATCAGCATTTTGACTATTTTGTTTTCGGGCATCGGCACCTTCCATTGGACATTGCCCTATCAGAGCATTCCCGATATATAAACCTGGGGGATTGGATCGGCTATTTCAGCTACGGCGTTTTTGATGGACAAGATCTTCAAATAGAATACTTTGAAAAGGAGGTCTAAGGTTCCTCGTCTCTTATATCCCTGATTTTTAACTGCAAGCTGGTTTTTCCCTGCCAGGTGTTTTCGTCAAGCGAGAATGCCGCCCAAAAAGGTGCTCCATCATCTACCCGATCCCGATGGGATCCCAATCCAAATCCGATTCCTGCGAAAGGCCCGGAGCCGTCCTGGGTTACCGATACCTTCAAATGGGCACCATTGCCCCCTACCGTGCGTGCGTAACCCGTATCCTTTAAGGGGCCCGACGCGAAGACAGGGCTGGAGTTCCCGGGCCCAAACGGGGCGAACTCCCTTAAAATCCTCCAAAGCTTTGGGGTAACCTCCCCCAGGTGTATCGGCATATCGATCTGTATCTGCGGCAAGCGGTGTTCCGGCAAAAGGGTCTCTGCAACTACTGCCTCAAAACGCTTTTTAAATTCCTCATATTTCCCCTCCTCCAAAGTCAGGCCGGCAGCATAGGTGTGGCCTCCGAATTGCTCGATGGTATCCGCACAGGCTTCCAGGGCCTGATACACATCGAACCCCCGGACAGAACGCGCAGAGGCGGCAAGTTTATCCCCACTCCTTGTAAAAACGAGGGTAGGCCGGTAATAGGTTTCCATAAGCCGGGATGCGACAATGCCAATGACACCTTTATGCCAGGTATCCCGATAGACGACGGTGCTCATGTCCGACTCTTCTCCCTTTTCCCGGATTATGGACAAGGCTTCTTCCGTAATCTGCTGGTCCAATCCCTTGCGTTCTTCATTCAATGATTCGATCTCAAGGGCGTAACGCCTGGCCTGCTCCCAATCCTGTTCGGTAAGCAGTTGTACGGCCTGCTCTCCATGTCTCAGTCTTCCTGCTGCGTTCAATCGGGGTGCTAGTTGAAAGACCAGGTCGGAAACCTGGTAGCGTACCCTTTGAATATCCTGCATTAATGCCTTCAGTCCAGGCCGGGGATCTTCATTGATCACCTGCAGGCCGTAATAGGTAAGCACGCGATTCTCGCCTGTAATGGGCACGATATCCGCGCCTATAGCCACAGCCACCAGGTCCAGGTAGGGGCGCAGGGATTCCACAGGCAGGCCTTTCCTTTGCTGCAGGGCCTGAATGAGCTTAAACCCCACGCCACATCCACAAAGGTCCGTATAGGGATAGCTACAGTCCGCGCGTTTCGGATCCAGAACAGCCACAGCGGGAGGGAGTGTTTCCCCGGGTCTGTGGTGGTCACATATAATAAAGTCTATCCCTTTGGACTGCGCATAGGTCACCTGCTCGACAGCCTTGATGCCGCAATCCAGGGCGATAATCAGCTGAAACTCGTTGTCCTCTGCAAAATCGATACCACGGAAGGAAATCCCGTATCCCTCCAGATACCGGTCGGGAATATAGGAAGCTACATTCGGATACTCAGATTCCAGATATGCCACCATGAGCGAGACAGCCGTGGTCCCGTCCACATCGTAATCCCCATAGACCAGAATACGCTCGCCATCCCTTATGGCCTTTTCAATACGGTCTGTAGCCCGGTCCATATCCTTCATAAGGAAAGGATCGTGCAGGTGTTCCAGTTGGGGTCTGAAGAATAAGCGCGCCTGCTCATAATCCTCGATCCCACGCTGGACGAGAAGTCCTGCGATCAGAGGATCAATACCGAGTGACTCCGCTAAAACAGCGGTAGTCTCAGGATTCGGTGCGGGTTTAAAAGTCCAGCGCATCTATACTTTAGGTTTACTATACAACAAGAGTGCGAAAATCCCCTTCAAAATTTAAAATTGGGGAAACAAGCGAGGCTATTCGTGGTGGAAATGAGAAGTAACCGATACCTCGGCAAAGGTCCGGAACATCTTCATCACGCCGCAATAGGTGTCTACCGATAGTTTTACCGCCCGTTTCAGCTTCGCTTCATTCAGGGTTTTCCCGTAGAAATGAAACTCCATATCCACCTGTTCATATGTCTGGGGCTTGGAATCACTCAGCTTCGCCTGTATATCGATATGAAAACTCCCGATTTCCAGTTTCATCTTCCGGATGATAAAGGCCACATCCAAACCGGAGCACCCCGCAAGCGAACTTAACATCAGGGCTTTAGGCCGGAGTCCGTCCCCCTGCCCCCCCTCTTGCGGGCTCGCGTCTATTTTAAAAGTCAGTCCGGAGGGGTTGTCACTCTCAAAAGCCATATCGCCCGTCCATCGGGTTTTAACAAAATTGGTGGAAGCCATAATTTTTTCGTTACTTTAAGAGATCAAAAATACAATAAAATCCCCCTGTTATGGCCCTGGTGAATCCCCTAGACCCAAACACAGATCCGGAAACCTGGAAGCTGGCTGAGTTCTTCAATGAAACGCTGGGATTTTGTCCGAATTCGGTCCTGACCATGCAACACCGCCCGGCGATTTCAAAGGCTTTTATTGCCTTGAACAAAGCGGTGATGGCCAATGAAGGAAAGGTCACTTCAGCCCTGAAACGCATGATCGCCTGGGTCAGCAGCAATGCAGCCGGATGCCGTTACTGCCAGGCCCACTCTATCCGGGCGGCAGAGCGCTATGGCGCGGAAGCTGAAAAACTCGATAACATCTGGCAATACCGCTCGCACTCCTCCTTTACAGAAGCGGAGCGCGCTGCATTGGACTTTGCCCTTGCCGCTTCCCAAGTTCCGAATACCGTAG
>CAZEQO010000097.1:6229-10513 GCA_964514365.1 uncultured Robiginitalea sp.
TTGGAGGGTTATTCTTGAAATGTGTTAAAATCTCGGAGGTGGTGCCTCTCAGCGTTTCCTCATACATTTTAGTGAGTTCCCGGGAAACGGAGATCAGCCGATCGGGTCCAAAGTATTCCACAAATTGCCCAAGGGTTCTCAGGATTTTGTGCGGGCTTTCATAAAAGATTAGTGTTCTGGTTTCCTCAGAGAGGTGCTTCAACCGGGTTTGGCGGCCTTTTTTGAGCGGCAGGAACCCTTCAAAGACGAAACGATCGGTTGGGAAACCGCTGTTGACGAGCGCAGGTATAAGTGCAGTTGCTCCCGGTAAACAGTTAACGCCAATTCCCTCCTGTATACATTCCCTTATCAATAGGAAACCAGGGTCCGATATTCCCGGAGTACCTGCATCTGAAATCAGCGCCATAGTCTCCCCTGACTTCATTCGGGTTACCAACTGGTCCAAAATACGGTGTTCGTTATGCATGTGGTAGGATCGCAGGGGCGTGGGGATGTCGTAGTGTTTTAATAATTTCCCACTGGTCCTGGTATCCTCTGCAAGGATGAGGGACACGGATTTCAACACCTCCAATGCCCTGAAGGTAATGTCTCCCAGGTTCCCAATTGGCGTGGGGACAATATAGAGGGATCCGAACATAGGCTTTTAAGGAACAAAGGCCGAAAATGCACAGCGCACTCCGGCCTTTTATATTATCAGTTATCTGTTTTAAGAAAAACGCCTTTCGATCATCTCGAGAAATCGGTTTTCGTATTCCTCTTTTCCCTGCCAGTTCTGATACTCCGGCTTGACCATTTTCCGTATAAACGCGACAGAATTCTCATGGGAATCCATCGTGTTCAGCTGGGAAAGAATGCGGTTGAAATCCTCAGTGCTGTCATTAAAGAGGTGTTTGACAAAAGCCAATCGATCGTTCAAACCCACGGAAATATCTTTGGCGGTAAGGGTATCGTTAAGGGATCTCACTCGTTTTGCAGCCTCCAGGTCTGCCGAAGTCGGGGTAACTGTTTCCTTGTCGTTCTTCACAAAGTCATTATTGTTTAAGAACTGGGCCAGGATTTCTTCCAATTCTTCCCCTCCGGGCATCTCGGAAACCATGTGCTTAATGGTGTCGATTCCGGGGATAATAATATCTTCTTCATGAGGGTTGTTTTCAGGGACACCCTTATTTTCATTGAGGACTGCCGAGGCCATTATCTCAAATTTTGAGGCAACCGAACTTTTGCTTACATCCACTTCGAGGTCCTGAAGTTTTTCTTCAATAAAGTTGAGCACTGCAAGTTTCTCATAAAGGTTCCGCGCCTGCTCATAAATTTGTGGCAGCTCCGACATTTCAGTATCTGAAATAATCCTGCTGGCCAACCCTATCAATTCAGCTCTTAATTTCCGTTTCATGGCGTTTTCTTCTGGACCGTAATTCCCGGCCTGTATTTTTCATACTTTTATAACCGCTACCTATTGCAAAACGGTAGAAGCATAAAATTTAGTCTAAAAATACGAAATGTTTCTCGAAAACACCGTTAACCCGGAAGAACAATTCGGCTGGATCGAAGTGATCTGTGGCTCCATGTTTTCGGGGAAAACAGAGGAACTTATCCGTCGTCTGAAACGGGCTCAGTTCGCCCGTCAAAAGGTGGAGATATTCAAGCCTATTGTCGATACGCGGTACCACGAGGAAAAGGTGATTTCTCACGATGAAAATGAAATCAGGTCTACCCCCGTACCCGCAGCCGCCAACATCAGATTACTCGCAGATGATTGCCATGTGGTAGGTATAGATGAGGCCCAGTTTTTTGATGACGAAATAGTTACCGTTTGTAATGATTTGGCCAACAGCGGTATACGCGTGGTCGTTGCCGGTCTGGATATGGATTTTAAGGGAAATCCCTTTGGACCTATGCCGGCCCTGATGGCTACGGCAGAATATGTCACTAAGGTGCACGCCATTTGCCCGAGAACCGGGAACCTTGCAAATTATAGCTTTCGAAAGTCTCAAAACGACCGTTTAGTGCTATTGGGGGAGACAGAAGAATACGAACCCCTGAGCCGGGCGGCTTTCTACAAGGCCATGTTGAAGGAAAAGATCAGCAAGATTGAAGTGAAAGACCCCGAAATCGTTACCCCTAAAAATACAGGGAATGCCTAAAAACCCTGAGACTGTCCTGGAAATTGACCTTGACGCCCTGGGCCATAACTATACGGTTTTACGGTCGCGTATCCGTCCTGAGACCCGGTTACTGGGAGTGGTCAAAGCCTTCGCCTATGGGAGCGAGGTCACAGAAATTGCCCGCAAGCTCGAAGCATTGGGAGCCGATTACCTCGCCGTAGCCTATACCTCAGAAGGGGTTTTCCTGAGAAAAGCCGGTATTCGCTTACCCATCCTGGTCCTTCATCCCCAGCCCGATGGGATGGAAGAAGTTATAGAAACCTGCCTGGAGCCAAGCCTTTACAGCCCGCGTATTTTACTGGAGTTTGTCAAAACAGCCCGGGCGATGAAGCAAAAGGCCTATCCCGTACATATTAAATTCAATACAGGCCTGAATCGCCTCGGATTCCGGGAGACTGACCTGGATTGGATCGGTACTCAACTGGGGGGCACTGATGGTGTGGAAGTTCGCTCCCTTTTTTCACATTTGGCGGCATCAGATGATCTGAACGAAAAAGAATATACCCTTGGTCAACTCAAGGCCTTTAAGGTTATTGTCAAAAATTGGGAGCACCACTTCAAATCCAGGCCTTTTTACCACCTCCTGAACACCTCGGGTGTTTTTAATTACCCCGAAGCCCAATGGGATATGGTACGGACCGGGATTGGACTTTACGGATATTCCAACGACCCGGAAACGGATGCCCTGTTGAAACCTGTTTCCAGGTTGCGCACCCGGATTTCTCAAATCCATAAAATTGAACCCGGAGAATGGGTCGGATACAACAAAGGATATCAGGCGGGGGATTTTAAAGTTACCGCCACTTTGCCGATTGGCCATGCCGATGGTATTGGGAGGCAATACGGTCACGGGAAGGGACTTGTATATATTCAAGGGAGACCCGCTCCCATTATTGGCAATGTTTGTATGGACATGACCATGGTAGATATAAGTAATATATCCTGCAGGGAGGGGGATGAAGTCATTTTCTTTGGGGATGGTATTTCTGCAGAAAGCCTCGCTTCGCGTGCGAACACCATCTCCTATGAACTGCTCACCGGGATTTCTCAGCGGGTCCCAAGAGTCATTACCGGGGCATAAAACCGGGTAAAGGGAACTGAATTTTACTACCTTAGCATCTCACTAACCATTAAAATAGAAATTCCATGTTTAAAGAATTCAGAGCCTTTATCATGACTGGGAACGTCATCGACCTGGCAGTTGCCGTCCTTCTCGCAGGAGCCGTCGGGCTGGTAGTCAACGGTTTTGTAAATGACATCATGATGCCCATAGTGGGTTACTTCGCAGGAGGCATCGACTTTTCACAGTTCAAAATCATCCTGTCTGAGGCAGTTGTCGGTTCGGATGGGACTGTAGTTACCCCTGAGAGCGCGATTCGTTACGGAGCCTGGATCAACTCAATCATCAACCTGATCATTGTTGGATTTGTATTGTTTTTAATTGTAAAATCCTATAACAAAGTCCGGGTTAAAGAAGAAGCCCCTGCCCCTGAACCTAAAGGACCTACCCAGGAAGAACTCCTGGCTGAAATTCGGGATCTGCTGAAGAAAAAGTAAGTTTCACTGCGCTTTTAGGCGCAATTGCCGCTGCACCACAGCTATTGTTAACCTTAAACCGCTTCGGGAATTCGAAGCGGTTTTTTTTATCCTATAGGGTATTGCAAGACTTACAGGTCACAAAAATATGGTATGGCGAAATAATCACCAGGCTTTGACGGAACGGGCGGCTTGACTACTTTTACCGACTAATACGAGAAGGTATGAAAGTCGCGGTAGTAGGAGCCACCGGTATGGTCGGGGCGGTCATGTTAGAGGTGCTGGAAGCGAGGAAGTTTCCCCTGGATGAATTGCTGGTTGTAGCCTCTGAGCGGTCCATCGGAAAAAAACTCCTGTTCGCCGGGGCGGAAATCCCAGTGATCGGATTACAACAAGCCCTCGATGCCAAGCCGGATATCGCCCTTTTTTCGGCCGGTGCCGCAACCTCCCTGGAATGGGCGCCCAAATTTGCAGCCTCCGGAACTACCGTTATCGACAACTCCTCGGCGTGGCGCATGGACGACCGGGTGCCTCTGGTCGTCCCCGAGGTCAACGCCCAGGATCTCGACGACATCCCGATCGG
>CAZEQO010000098.1:0-10493 GCA_964514365.1 uncultured Robiginitalea sp.
CCGGCCAATGTAGCTTGTGCTATTTCTAAACTAGGGGGAAGCAGTACTTTTATTGGCTGTATCGGAGATGACCCCTTTGGAAATTTCCTGGAACAGATCCTTATCGAGAATTCGGTAGATACCCGGCACCTTCAGAAAACAGATACCTTCACTACCCTGGCCTTTGTTTCCATTGCTGAAAATGGGGAGCGGGATTTTGTCTTCAGCCGGGGGGCCGATCGGGAACTAAAGTACCTCCCAAAAATCAAATCTGAATTCAAAGGGAATATGCTGCATCTCGGCGCCGCTACGGCCCTGCTTGGCGGCCCTTTGGAATCTGCATACGGACATTACTTCTTCGACGGCCTGACCGAACGCGCCTTTATCAGTTTTGACCCGAATTTCAGGCAGGATTTATGGAAGCGGAGGGAAGCAGGGTTTATCAAAAAGTGTATTCCATTTATCGAAAAATCACATCTGTGTAAATTTTCACTGGAAGAGGCTCAGCTTCTCAGCGGGAAAGAAGACCTTACCGAAGCGTGCACTGTCCTTCACGACCTCGGCACGGAAGCCATTGTAATAACACTGGGCAGGGAAGGAACTTATCTCAGCACCGGAACCCGCCATGGGATCATCCCGAGTATTGCCGTTGAAGCGGTGGATACTACAGGGGCCGGTGATGCGTTTATCGGCTGCCTGCTCTATCTGCTTTCCGCATTGGAAGATCCTTCAGAGGTCATGGGGAATTTTGAATTTTTAATGGAAATGGTCCGCAAAGCAAATGCTGCCGGTGCCCTGACGACTACCCAATTCGGGGCGATTCCCGCCTTGCCCAATCAGCAAGATCTTAAGGCCGCCCTGAAATGAATCAGGCAGCGATTCACAAAACCCTTGCCGGAAAGCCCGGAAGCAAACCTGCTCCCGGGAAGCTCGAAGCGCTATTTGAGTTGAGAAGGGCCGCCAATTACACCTTGATTCAGGATTTGTTCTTTTCCCTCTATCCCGAGGCGCGGTACGCGGCTTCTTTTCAAAATCTTCAAAAAATCCTGTCAGCACACTATAAAAAACGGCCGGCAGCTCTTAAACTTCAGGACATACAAAGGCAGGGGGAAGGAAGCTGGTATCAGTCCGGAGCCTGGGTCGGCATGCAGCTTTATGTAGACCGATTTTGTGGGAACCTGAAAAAACTCCGGGAAAAACTACCCTATTTCGAAGCCCTTGGAATCAATTTCCTGCACCTGATGCCGATCACCAAAAGACCTTCAGGCCCGAATGATGGAGGGTATGCGGTAAACAGTTATACAGAAATTGATCCGGTATACGGTACGGAACAGGATTTCATTGAGCTTACGACTGCACTGCGTGAAAAAGGCATTTGCCTGATGCTCGATTTTGTGGTTAACCACACCTCAGATGAGTTCCCCTGGGCCCTTGAAGCCAAAGCTGGCAATCTCAAATATCAGGAGTATTACTACACTTTTCCGGACAGAAACCTGCCCGACCTTTTCGAAGCGCATTTACCGGAAGTGTTTCCCGAAACATCTCCCGGGAATTTTACCTACAGTCCGGAAATGGAGCGCTGGGTAATGACCGTCTTTAATACCTATCAGTGGGATTTGAACTATACCAACCCGGCCGTATTCCTCTCCATGTTGGAAAACCTGCTGGAGCTTTCCAACAAAGGAGTTGATGTAGTTCGGTTTGATGCCCTGGCGTTCTTGTGGAAAAAAATTGGAACAGCCTCACAGAACCTCCCCGAAGCACATCAGCTGGTCGCCTTGTTCAGGCTCTGTCTTCAGGTCGTGGCGCCCGGGGTGATTATTCTGGCAGAGGCTATCGTGGCCCCTGAGGAAATCGTGGCTTATTTCGGAAAGGGTATCCTTGCGGGAAATGAATGTGAGATCGCCTACAACGCCACTTTTATGGCCTGTTTATGGAACTCGGCAGCCACCAAAAAGACAAATCTACTGCGGCGTAGTCTCCGGAGTCTCCCGCCTAAACCCGATGCATCCACCTGGATTAACTATATACGGTGTCATGATGATATCGGCCTGGGATTTGATGACTCACATATCTCCGCCCTGGGCTGGGACCCCCAAACACATCGCAGGTTCCTGCTCGACTATTTCTGCCAGCGCCTGGACTGGAGTCCGGCCAAAGGAGCGGTTTTTATGTACAACCCCTTTACGGGAGATGGTCGGATTACAGGGAGTACTGCCTCCCTTTTGGGCCTGGAGCAGGCCATCGAAGAGGAAGATGTGCTCAAAATTACCTCAGCCGTTGACAAAATTCTGATGATGTATGGAATCATCCTCGCAGCTCCCGGCATCCCCCTAATCTATGCGGGGGATGAAATAGGTATGTTAAACGACTATTCCTATATGGGGGAAGCCGACAAGGTAATGGACAGCCGGTGGATCAACCGGCCCATACACGACTGGGAAACCGTCTCGGGGCTGGGGGCGGTAGAAAATCACGCCTCCAGGATCTACTATGGGCTGCAGCACCTGATTGCCCTGCGCAAAGAACTCCCCGCCCTGGCAGATGCCCGCAGTGTGGTGTACCACGATGCAGGAAACGACCACCTTCTCATCTTTGAAAGGGATGGAGAAACGGAAAATGGCGTGCTGATCCTCGCAAATTTTGATGAAAACCCACAGGTGGTGCGCACGTCTCTCCTTTCAGCCCTGGGCTATATGCACAAAGGTCAGTTTCAAAACCTCATTGATGGAAAAAAGCAAAAAGTCCGGAGCGGGTTGCTTGAACTACCCCCTTCAGAACTTTTGTGGCTGCCAAAATGTCAAACTAATTATAGCGCACTTTTCGAAGTATCCTGAGGGCTTCCTTAAGGGACTGGTAGATTTCCAAATCGATGTTTTTCAGATATCTCCGGGAAGACTGCAACAGTGCTTCGGCCTCTTCAAAACCGTTGAGATAGCAGATAAGCGATGTCGCCGGAAAGCGCTGGAGATCCTTCAATTCCGAAGGTTTCAGGGCAACTCCTTTCCCGAGTTTCGACAGGAGTGCTTTGTTTGTATTCAAAATATGGTGCAGTGTCTTCCGTTCGTATTGGGGCGGATCAAAAATAAGTTCTCCAAACATCTGGTACGTTCCATTGTCGGCAAATTCAATGGTGACTTTTTCCAAAGGGTAATATCGCTTCTGATCGTCCAGACCCAGGTAGATATATTCGGTGATATAAAAGGAATCCGCATCCCAGGCAATGGCAACCTCATCCAATGAAGAGTAAAATAGTTTCACCTGTTCATTTATAAGTTCGATATCGACACGGGAGAAGTACACCGCATCCCGCACTTCTTTCCTGTTGCCGGCCCAACAGACCACAAACTGCTCCTTAAAGACTTTGTAATGACTGCTCAGATCCTTATGGCGGTAATTGATGAAATCGATAACGCCGTCAAGTGTCAGTTCTATATTATTCCTGGCGTGACGTTCAATTTGTGCTACAGTGGCCGAATTTATGTCTCGCAGGGAAATATCAAAGTGCTTCGGCATACTGATGCTTCCTTCCCGAAAAAAAACAGCTCCGCCATAGTACTTCCAGATATTTCGCCTGAGGGAACAGATTTTGCCGGATGAGCTAATAGTTACCAGTCCTACCACCCTTCCCTCGGGCAAATTGGGAAAAAGGACGTTTTCATAGGAAATCAGGGGTGGGTTATCCAGATAGGCGTTGACCAGGTTCTGGATCTTGCTGTCGTCAAAAAAATCAACCCCGAGAATCTCGTTATCCTCATCCTCAACGCCGATGACGATATACGAACGGCTACTGGGATTGCTGTTTGCCAAAGCGCAAACATGTTTCAGAAACTTGGCTTTTCCTTCCTTTCGGCTGATATCAATTACCCGCTTTTTATCATAAAAACTGTTCTCGTCATTATGGGCAAGCAGATTTTTAATCAGCAGTCGTTTGTTGATCATTTGACTTTACGAACAATGGTACTACTCGCCTGATCGGTTGGCATGACCACCAAATCGGCGATATTTACATGTGGAGGCCGGCTTATTACGAAAGAGATAATCTCGGCAATATCCCCAGGGGTGAGCGGATGATATCCCTGGTAAACAGCCGACGCCCTGGGAGAGTCCCCTTTAAAGCGGACTTCGCTGAATTCCGTTTGAACAAGCCCGGGATTTACGGCTCCCACGCGTACTCCGTGTTCATTAAGATCAATCCGAAGGGCCTGGTTGATGGCATCTACTGCAAATTTACTCGCGCAATACACATTCCCTTTGGGATATACTTCTTTTCCCGCAGTAGACCCAATGTTGATAATGTGGGGGTTTCCCGACCTTAATAGCACAGGAAGGATGGCTTTGGTTACATATAGCAATCCCTTGACGTTTATGTCGATCATGGCGTCCCAGTCGTCCAGGCTCCCCTGGTCTATGGTATCCATCCCATGGGCATTGCCCGCATTGTTAACCAGGATATCTATCCCTTTGAATGCCCCGGGCAATGATGCCACCGCATCAAACACCTCCTGCTTATCCCGGACGTCAAAACACAGGGTATGTACTGCGTCTCCCCATTTCTCTTTTAACGCTTTAAGGCGGGCTTCCCGCCGACCACAGGCAATGATCCGAAACCCCTGTTCCGCAAGTAATTCTGCAGTAGCCCTTCCTATACCGCTACTGGCACCCGTTATAAAAACCGTACGACTCATATTTCTATTGATTTATGGTACTTTTTCTCCACGGCTCGCCACAAGCATGGCAAACCAGTCCTGCAACTCCAGGTCCAGGCCCAGGGCTTCCATCGATTCTTTAAGGCGCGTGGTCCGGGTTGTTCCGACTACCGGATAGATCCCGGCCGGATGGCGAAGGAGCCAGGCCAGTAATAGCTGGCTTTCGGTCACCTGGTATTTCTCGCATAGCGACTCCAGGGATTGTGATATCCTTGAGTTTTGTTCATTCTGTTCCCGGAAATAACTACCCAAAGGACTCCAGGACATGGCTGTGCGACCGTTAATGATGCAATCATCCAGTACACCGTTCCACAGGGAGGTGTCTTCGGTCAGAGAACATTCAAACTGGTGGGCCTCAACCGGGACAGCCGATTCTATAAGCGCTATTTGGGAGGGTGTAAAATTTGAGACCCCGAAAGAACGGACTTTGCCGGAGTCCCGCAAAGCAGAAAAAGCAGCCGCTACCTCTTCAGGGTCCATAAGCGGGCTCGGACGATGCAATAAAAGCAGGTCGAGATACTCCGTTTTTAGATTTTCAAGAGAGGTGATCGCAGAATGGATAATATAATCCGTTCCGTATTCATAGTGTTTGATCCCCACCGGGCGTTTATCGGTGGGGTATTGGATCCCACACTTGCTGATAAACTGCAGGTTTTCCCGTTGAACACCACAATTTTGGAAAGCCTTCCCAAATTCCGCTTCAGTGGTATATCCTCCATAGATGTCGGCGTGATCAAAGGTGGTGACACCCATCTCAACGCATTGTTTTATAAGGGTGGCCATTTCCGATGTGGAAAATTTCCTACCCCATTGCCCCCAGGTCATGGTTCCTGCTATAATTCTCGAGTAAGATCCTTTGGTTTTCATACCCGTGAAAGTAATGAGAAAATCCCTTAAAAGGGTCATAAAAATGGGGGTTTTCCGCTATTTTTAACCAATCGTTAACAGGGGATCAGTAAATAAATTTTCAATTTGCGAGTTGCAATAAATCAGTGTGTTGACGCTCGAAATTTAAATTCTTTTTAATGGAAGAAACCAAAACTGTGGATATCAGTGCAGTGAATGAAAAAATCGCTGAGGAAAGTGCTTTTATCGACTTACTGATTCGTGAAATGGACAAGGCCATCATAGGTCAGCGCCATATGATTGAGCGCCTGCTCATCGGCCTGCTCGGAAGAGGCCATATCCTGCTTGAGGGGGTTCCGGGCCTGGCAAAGACCCTTGCGATCAACAGCCTTGCTAAAACGGTTAAAGGAAGTTTTTCAAGGATTCAGTTCACCCCCGACCTCCTCCCTGCTGACGTGGTTGGGACCATGATTTACAACATTAAGGAGAACGATTTCACCATCAAAAAGGGGCCCATCTTCGCCAACTTCGTTTTGGCAGATGAGATTAACCGTGCCCCGGCAAAAGTGCAGTCCGCACTGCTTGAGGCCATGCAGGAACGGCAGGTAACCATAGGAGACGAGACCTTTCCGTTGGATGAGCCTTTCCTGGTTATGGCGACTCAGAACCCGGTGGAACAGGAGGGTACCTATCCCCTGCCTGAAGCCCAGGTGGATCGTTTTATGATCAAGGCCGTAATCGATTACCCCAAAATGAATGAGGAACAACTGATTATGCGTCAGAACCTGTTGGGGAATGCTTCTGATATTCGCCCCGTAGTTAGCCTGAAACAGATTCTCTCCGGCCAAAAGGCCGTCCGGGAGGTCTATATGGATGAAAAAATTGAAAAGTATATTCTGGACATCGTTTTCGCCACGCGATATCCTGAAAAGTACAACCTGAAGGATTTGAAACCCCTGATCAGTTTCGGCGCCTCACCCAGGGGAAGTATCAATATGGCAAATGCCGCCAAGTGCTACGCCTTTATCAAACGCCGGGGATATGTCATACCAGAGGATGTCAGGGCCATTGTCCACGATGTGCTTCGCCACCGGATCGGAATCACTTATGAAGCTGAAGCCGAAAATGTTGCGCCTGAAGAAATCATCAACCGTATTGTAAACGAGATTGAAGTACCATAGGGGATTCCCAAGGGTTACTGAACGACATCCCGTATCCTTTCAGACGAACCCCCGTGAACGAGTATGGATACTAAAGAGCTCTTAAAGAAAGTCCGTAAGATCGAGATAAAGACCCGGCGTCTTTCCGATGACATCTTTGGAGGTGAATACCATTCTACCTTCAAAGGGCGGGGTATGACCTTTAGCGAGGTCCGCCAATATCAATACGGAGACGATGTGCGGAGCATTGACTGGAACGTTACCGCCCGTTATAACGAGCCGTTTGTAAAAGTGTTTGAAGAAGAACGGGAACTCACTATGATGCTGATGGTGGATGTGAGTGGTTCCGAATTCTTCGGTACCGTCAACCAGTTTAAGCGGGTTGTTTTAACAGAAATCTCTGCCACTCTCGCGTTTTCAGCCCTGCAGAACAACGACAAAGTTGGGCTCATCCTTTTTTCAGAAGAAGTGGAACTGTTTATCCCTCCCAAAAAAGGAAAGAGCCACGTCCTGAGGATCATCCGGGAATTGCTGGAGTTTGAGCCCAAAAGCCATGGTACAGATATTTCAGGAGCCCTGAAGTTCCTGTCCAATGTGCTGAAGAAAAAATCCATTGTCTTTGTTTTGTCAGATTTCATGTGTTCGGACTACCAGCACAACCTGAGGATAACAGGGAAAAAACACGACCTGACGGGTATCCGGGTTTACGATCCCATGGAGCGCGAGTTGCCGAACCTCGGCGTCGTCTCTATGCAGGATGCCGAAACCGGGGCTATTCAATGGGTCAATACCAGTTCCCGAAAGGTGCGGAACGCTTATACGGCGAATTACCGGGACCAACTCACTTATTTTCAGGACACGTTTAAACGCGCGGGCTGCGGGGTATTGGATTGTCAGGTAGACGAGAGTTATGTAAAAAAATTATTGGGGTATTTTAAGCGAAGAAGTTGATGAAAAGGGACAAAACACGTGTCTTGAAGTGCCGGGCAGGGTATTACACCCTAATCCTGACGATGCTCTTCGCCTTTTCCGCTGTGGGATTCGCCCAGCAACCCCCGCGTATTGCATCCTCCACGGATACCGCCTCCATAAGGATTGGCGAGCAAATACAATGGACAGTTGAAGTGGAGGTAGATTCCACCGCACTGGTAATCTTCCCGGAAGGCCAGACTTTTTCACCCCTGGAAACAGTGGAGGCCTTTAAGACCGATACCACCCGAAAGAACGGTCGGATGCTGCTGCAGAAGACCTATGCACTTACACAGTTTGACTCCGGGGGCTATCTGCTGCCCACGCAGCGGATAGATATCGATGGGAAAGGATATTTCACAGATTCCCTATTCGTAATGGTCGCTACTGTTCCTGTAGACACGGTGAATCAGAAAATGTACGATATAAAACCCATGATGGAAGTGGAAACCAGTCCTTGGGGTTGGCTGGGCTGGGTTGCCCTGGGACTGCTGATCCTCCTTCTTGGAGGTTTCGCCTATTATTGGTTCTTTATCCGCAAAAAACCGCTGACAGAGGAAGAAAAAGAAGCGTTGCTCCCTCCCTATGAACGCGCCCTGAAAGAGTTAAAACGCCTGGAGGAATCCAGGTACCTGATTCAGGATGAATTCAAACAGTACTACACCGAACTCACGGGTATCGTGAGGGCCTATCTGGAGGAAGAAGTACATATCAGTGCCCTGGAGAGTACTACCGCACAACTTTTGGAAAAACTCGAACTCCTGAGGGATGCCGGGAAACTTGGGCTTGAAGATAATACGCTGCGACAGTTCCGGGGTATCCTGGAAACGGCCGACCTGGTCAAATTTGCCAAAAATAAACCGGAGTTACACAGGGCAGAGGCGGATCGAAGCCAGGTAGAAGAAATCGTCCGAAAAACAAAAGAGTCCCTGCCGGAGCCCACTGAAGAAGAGCTTTTGCAACAGGAAACGTACCGCCTGGCCCTGGCCGAGCAGGAACGAAAGAAAAAGTTGCGGTTTGCGCTTGCAGGAGTGGCCGGCCTGTTTTTGATTGGTATGATCGCGGCTGTTGGCTATTTCGGATTTACCAATGTAAAGGATTACCTCATCGGCACCCCAAGCAAATCCCTCCTCGAAGGGGAATGGGTTGCCAGCTCCTATGGGTATCCTCCCGTGATTTTGGAGACCCCTGAGGTCCTTTACCGAAAAGAAATTGAATTGCCCCCTGAGGCGATGGCCTCCATAAAGGATATGGATGCCTTTGCTTATGACGATACCCGGGCAAACCTTTCTATTGCGGCCCTGTCTACGGTATTCACCAAAGCCGATGAAGAACCGGATTATGAAGGAGCTGTAGAGCAAATCCTCTCGGGCTTTGAGAAGAACGGTGCGCGCAACATTATTACAAAACAAGAGGAATTTACCACAATTTCCGGGGTTCCCGGAATCAGGGTTTTTGGGAGGGGAGAATTCAAAGTCCCCGACTCCGACAGGTTTTTAAAAGGGAAATACACCATTCTCCTTTTTGGAGGGAATGGCTTTATGCAGCAGGTAATCCTCTCCTGGGAAGAAGAAGATCAATATGCCGAAGAAATTGTAGCCCGGATTTTAAAAACCATTGAAGTGAAAACGGTTATATGATAGGAGGAGATATCCAGTTTGCGAATCCGGAGTTTTTCTGGCTGCTACTCGTGCTGCCAGTGGCTGCCCTCTGGTATTATATCAAACGCTGGAAGCAAGCTCCCACTCTGAAAATATCGAGCCTTCAGGGATTTAAAAAACCATCCCTGCTGAGCAAAATAAAACCCATGACCTTTATACTGCGATTGCTGGCCATCAGTGCGGTAATCGTGGCAATGGCCCGGCCCCAAACCGAAGATATCTCCACCCGGACCAAAACCACCAAGGGCATCGATATCGTTATGGCCATTGATGTTTCATCCAGTATGCTCGCCAGGGATTTAAAACCCAATCGGCTGGCGGCTCTAAAGCAGGTCGCTTCTGAATTCATCCGCAAAAGGCCGAGCGATCGGATCGGGCTGGTCGTATATGCCGGGGAAAGCTATACTAAAACCCCGATCACCAGCGACAAGAGTATTGTCCTCAGCGCGCTCAAGGACATTACATACGGTCAATTAAACGATGGGACGGCTATAGGAATGGGGCTTGCCACTTCCGTAAACCGCCTCAAGGAGAGCAAAGCCATCAGCAAGGTTATCATCCTTTTGACAGACGGAGTGAACAACGCCGGGTTTATCGAGCCACAAACTGCAGCCGACCTCGCACTGGAATACAATATAAAAACCTATACCATAGGTCTCGGGACCAATGGAAATGCCTTGTCTCCGGTAGGTTACAACGCAGACGGGACCTTTCGCTATGGTATGCGGCAGGTAGAAATCGACGAAGCCCTCCTGGAAGAAATAGCTGAAGCTACAGGGGGCAAGTTTTTCCGGGCGACCGATAATGAAAAACTCGAAGCCATTTACGAGGAGATCAACAAATTGGAAAAAACGGAAATAGAAGAATTTAAATACTATCGGTACGAAGAAAAATTCCGGCCCTGGGTATTGCTGGCAGGAGCCTTGCTCTTGCTGGAATGGCTTTTGCGAATAACCATTTTCAGAAGTTTTATTTAAGCAGAAATGATTCAATTAGATGAAAAAATATACCTGTACCTGCTGGGAGTCATCCCGGTGCTGCTTGTATTGTTCCTGCTCCACCAACTCTGGAAGCGACGGGTTCAGCGCAAGTTTGCCGACCCAAGACTCCTGAAGGACCTCGCCCCGGACCGGTCGATGTTCAAGCCGCAAATCAAATTGATCCTGTTG
>CAZEQO010000099.1:0-5357 GCA_964514365.1 uncultured Robiginitalea sp.
CTTTATCCGCCAGGATTTTTACGAAACCGTCTGTGTCCATACTGGCTCTGGCACGCCCCAGGGCGCGCATGGGAAACTGCCCGATTTTATATGCTATTCCGGCTTCCTTGAGCTCTTCTTCGGTCTTACCGACAGCAGCAACCTCAGGCCAGGTGTAGACCACCCCCGGAATAAGATTGTAATCGATGTGCGGTTTTTGGCCAGCGATTAGTTCCGCCACCATCACACCTTCTTCCTCGGCTTTATGGGCCAGCATCTGCCCGCGAACAACATCTCCAATGGCGTAGATATTGGACGCCGAGGTTTGCAAGTGGTCATTGACTTCAACCTGTCCCTTTTTATTCAGGGTAACGCCGGCAGCTTCTGCATTCAACCCTTTAGTGTATGGCTTACGACCGACAGAAACCAGGCAGTAGTCTCCTTTTAACTCAATTTCTTTATCCTTTTTATCCAGCGCTTTTACAAGGACCTCTTTCCCTTTGCGCGTCACCGCATTAACCTTGTGGGAAAGGTAGAATTTCATCCCCTGCTTTTTAAAGACTTTGGTAAGCTCCTTAGACAATGCGGCATCCATCCCGGGGATAATCCGATCCATATACTCCACTACGCTCACCTCAGCCCCGAGGCGCCGGTATACTTGTCCGAGTTCTAATCCAATAACCCCACCACCAATAATAATCATATGTTTCGGGATCTCTTTTAGACTCAGGGCTTCTGTAGAAGTAATCACCCGTTCCTTGTCTATTTCAATAAAGGGCAAAGAAGCGGGTTTAGAACCCGTTGCTATGATACTGTATTTCGCCTCGATTTCAGTTGATTCCGCACCGTCAATACTAATGTGAGTGCCATCTTTAAAACTCCCGAGTCCATGATACACATCGATGTCGTTCTTACTCATCAGGAATTCGATCCCTTTGGTGGTCTGATCGACCACGCCCTGTTTGCGCTCGATCATTTTTTTCAAATTCACCCGTACCTCCCCGGGAATTTCAATCCCATGCGTTTCAAAATGAGCTACAGCGTCGTGATAGTGATGGCTGGAATCCAATAAGGCCTTGGAAGGTATACAACCCACATTGAGACAGGTTCCGCCAAGGGTGCTGTATTTTTCGATCAGTGCCGTCTTCATCCCCAGCTGGGCACAACGTATAGCGGCTACATAACCCCCTGGTCCTGATCCTATTACTGCAACGTCATATGATTTCATAAAGTGTGGTTTACATTAAAAATACCCCCGGATCCAGATTCAAAATCCGGGGAGACAAAAATACAAATGTTTTGGTTGATGCCCTCATTCCTGCCCAAAAGTAACCCCTCCTTTCTTCAGAGGGGCAGTTTATGGGTTTGTTTCACCGATTTGATGACAAAGGCACTATGGGTACTTCCGATTTGCGGGCTCCTGGTTAGTTTGGCAACCATAAACTCCCGATATTCCGCCATGTCCCGGACACAAATTTCCAAAAGGTAATCGTACTCCCCCCCTAAGTGATAACAGCTTACTACTTCCTCCAGGCCGCCTACCTCCCTTTCAAAAGCTCCGATCTGGGATTGCACATGTTGGTTTAGTTTTACCTGGCAAAAGACGCGAAAATCCAGGTCGACCTTTTCAGGGTCCAGCAAAGCGACATACTTCAGGATAACACCGTTCCGCTCCAGGCGCTTGATGCGTTCGTAGACAGCCGTTGCCGACAACCCAAGTGCCATGGCCAGAGCCTTGGTTGTGAGTTTGCTGTTTTGCTGAAGTTCTTTGAGTATTTTCTTATCAATGTGGTCCATAGGAATCCGGTAAATTGTCTATTCGAACAGATAATACATATGCTTTATAGATGATGTATCTATTAAATAATAAATTTATAGTTTTTATTCAATCATATTCCTATTAATATTGATTTTATTTCTATTTTATGATATTTTTACTGTAAAATCACCAGTATTATGGACCACAACGCGCCCGATTCCATTCAGGATTTACAGTATTTTGGAGAATACGGAGGAGTAAATCCTTCGATTTCCGATTCTTCAACCTATACCTTCCTGAATGCCAAGACGATGTTTGACACCTTTGAAGGAAACACGGAAGGATGTTATCTATACAGCAGGCATTCTTCGCCTTCCAACCTGTACCTCGGGGAAGCATTGGCAGCACTTGAGGGTACAGAAAGTGCCAACGTAACGGCAAGTGGCATGGGTGCGATTACAGCCGTTATCCTCCAACTCTGCAGCAGTGGCGATCACATTGTGAGCAGCCGGACCATTTACGGGGGCACATATGCCTTTATGAAGAATTTCCTCAAACGTTTTGATATTCAGGTGAGTTTTGTGGATATCACCAAACCAGACGTTGTGGCCGCGGCTATACGCCCGAATACGCGTATGATTTACTGTGAATCCGTGAGCAATCCCCTCCTTGAGGTAGCCGACATCCCCGCCCTGTCCAGGCTGGGGAAATCCAACGATATCCCACTCGTGGTCGATAATACCTTTACACCACTTTCCATTGCACCCGCAAAACTCGGGGCCGATATCGTCATTCACAGTCTGACCAAATTTATAAATGGCACCAGTGATACGGTGGCAGGAGCGGTATGCGCTTCCACTGAATTTTGCCTGGCGCTTAAAGATGTCAATGACGGGGCTGGAATGCTTCTCGGCAGTACGATGGACAGTTTGCGCGCGGCTTCGGTTTTAAAGAATATGCGAACGCTGCATCTGAGGATGCAAAAGCACAGCGAGAATGCCATGTATCTGGCGAAGAAGTTTGAAGAACTCGGGATGCGGGTCGTTTATCCGGGGCTACCCTCCCATCCCGGGCACCATCTGATGAAAAAACAATATGTACCCTCCTTTGGCTTTGGGGGAATCCTCACCCTGGACGTCGGGACATTGGAGAAAGCGAATGCGCTTATGGAGCTTATGCAAAAAGAGAGTTTGGGCTACCTGGCAGTGAGCCTGGGCTTTTACAAAACCCTTTTTAGTGCCCCCGGGGCCTCCACCTCATCCGAAATACCCGAAGAGGAGCAAAAAGAGATGGGCCTTGGCGAAGGGCTGATTCGCTTCTCCATTGGTCTGGATAGCAATATTGAACGCACCTTCGAACGGATGAAAGCCTGTATACACCGCCTTGGGATTGTTCCTGAAGCTAGCGTATCTTCTTAAGTAAATGCGTTGATACCTCCTAATTATTGTACTTGTGCATAGGAATTACCTCCTTTTTCAATTGATAATCAGGGTATTGCAAAGGTATTCCATCTTTGGCGCACAAAGACGGCGGTTGCACGATTACGCACATTGTCGTATTATTACCTTCCAACTAAACACAATCCATGTCAAAATCCAGTGGGAATAAGTTCCGCCAAGACGAACATATTGTAGAAAACACGGAATTATCCATTTTAGAAGCATTGATTCCGGTTATCGCGCTTATTGGGATGCTGGCCTATAATGTATATGTCTTTGGTGACGATGCCATTAGCGGCTCGAATCAATTTATCTTACTAATGGGTGGGGCCGTAGCTGCCGTGGTCGGGTTTTACAATAAAGTGACCTTTAAACAGATGCTGGCCGAAGTGGCTGAAAATGTCAAATCGACCACCGGGGCGCTATTGATACTCCTTATGGTAGGCGCCCTTGCCGGCACCTGGCTGATCAGTGGTATTATTCCCGCAATGATCTATTACGGCCTTCAGATTCTCAACCCTACAATCTTCCTGGGGGCCTGTGTGGTTATCAGCGCCATTATCTCTATCGCCACCGGCAGCAGCTGGACGACCTCCGCAACCGTTGGGATCGCCCTGGTGGGAATTGGTGAAGCCCTGGGCATTTCCCTGGGAATGACTGCAGGGGCCATCCTTTCCGGAGCTTATTTTGGGGATAAAATGTCTCCTCTCAGCGACACGACCAACCTGGCCCCGGCCATGGCCGGGGGGGAGCTTTTCGACCATATCCGGTATATGACCTACACGACCATACCGACCATAGTGATTACTCTGCTGGTTTTTATCATCATTGGCTTTTCAATAGAGACTTCGGGCAATGCCGATACTCAGGGCATCCTAACCTCCATAGAATCCGCCTTTAACATCACACCCTGGCTGTTTCTGGTACCCCTGGCGGTTATTTTTATGATTATCCGAAAGACGCCCCCTTTAGTGGCATTGCTCGTAGGCACTTTGCTGGGGGGCCTTTTCGCCCTGTTCTTCCAACCTGAAGTAGTTGCAGGGGTTACCGGTGCGGATAGCCTGAGTTTCGAATCGGGTTACAAAGGAATCCTCAATGCCATTACCATATCCACAGCTATCGAAACGGATAATACTGCCCTGAATGCTTTGTTTACCGCTAAAGGGATGACAGGAATGCTGGGAACAATCTGGTTGATCGTTTGCGCTATGGTATTTGGGGGTGTCATGGACGGCATCGGCGCCCTATCCAGAATTACCAAGGAACTCCTGAGTATGGCCAAGTCCACTTTCAGCCTGTTCGCAAGCACAGTGGGAAGCTGTCTGGCCCTGAACATTACGGCTTCCGACCAATATCTCGCCATAGTAGTACCCGGGAAAATGTTTGCCAAAGCCTACGAAGATCGCGGGCTTGCCCCTGAAAACCTCAGCCGGACCCTGGAAGATTCCGGAACCGTTACTTCTGTCCTCATTCCATGGAATACTTGCGGGGCCTACCACAGCGGTGTTTTGGGAGTTCCGGTAGCCGATTACTTCTTCTTTGCAGTTTTCAACTGGCTCAGTCCGATAATGACGCTTTTTTTCGCAGCCCTCGGCATCCGTATCAAAAAACTCGTCACCCCGAACCAGGCGGTGTGATCGGATCAATTCTCAACCGCTAAGTAGTGTAAATTTATTCCTAAAGCCTCCTTGTTTTCCTCCCGAGACTTCAGGGGGAGCCCCTTTTTTAATACCTTCGTAAAAAAACAAATTATGGCTACTGTTACATTAAAAGGAAGTGAAATACACACAGTGGGAACCCTACCCGAGACAGGATCCCCGGCTCCCGATTTTACAATGACCCGAGGTGATCTCAGCACTGCAAGCCTTCATGATTTTCAGGGTAAAAAACTCGTGCTGAATATTTTTCCCAGTATCGATACAGGAACCTGTGCGCAGTCTGTCAGAACCTTTAACGAAAAGGCCAGCGGGCTGGAAAACACTCGGGTTTTATGCATTTCCAAGGACCTCCCTTTTGCCCAATCCAGATTCTGTGGGGCTGAGGGCATTGAGAATGTAGAAATGCTCTCGGATTTCAGGGACGGGAATTTTGGGGCGTCTTACGGCCTGAGCTTTTCAGATGGGCCCCTGGCCCCTTTGCATTCCAGAGCGGTAGTGGTTATCGACGCCAAGGGCAAGGTG
>CAZEQO010000099.1:5373-9185 GCA_964514365.1 uncultured Robiginitalea sp.
CGCAACAGGATCCGAAGTATCGGATTTGCTGCAAAAGGCGCCTGGATACTGCTTAAATCTGAAGCGAGTATCCAGGTGCAATTTGTAATCGCCCTTGCCGTGTGCCTGGCAGGGTGGTACTACCGTATCAGTCCCCTGGAGTGGGTGGTTCAGGTGCTTGCAATCGGAATGGTCATGGGCCTTGAAGGGGTCAATACGGCTATAGAGTCCCTATCGGATTATGTACAACCTGAACGGGATTCCAGAATCGGCCACATAAAGGACATTTCTGCCGGGGCTGTACTGATTGGAGCTGTTGCCGCAGGTATCGCAGGTCTTATCATTTATATTCCAAAGATTTTTAGCTGACCTCCGGAGGTTGGCTTCCTTTGTAAATTCGTAATTTAGCCCCGTTGTTAAGACAACCGCATGGCCAAAACAAAACGCAGAACTCCGGCATCCAAAAAAAGGAAACCCCGCGGGCTATCCAGGCAGAACAAGATCATCCTGGGAAGCCTGCTGATTTTGCTCAGCCTGGCCCTGTTCTTTAGCTTTATCTCTTTTTACTTCACCTGGCAGGAAGACCAAAGTCTGCTCAGCGAATTTGCCAACAGGGATAAGTCAGCAGAAAACCTGTTGAACAAATTTGGAGCCGCCATCAGTCATTTTTTTATGTATAAAGGCTTCGGGCTGGCCTCATTTATTTTTCCCGTGCTCATCTGTATTTCGGGTATCTATCTTTTTCTGGGTATTCCTGCCAAAGGCCTGCTTTCCCGATGGATCTGGGGCCTGGTGCTGGTGATCTGGCTCTCGATTGCCCTGGGCTTTTTTGCGGCACAGAACCCACTGCTCGGGGGGCAGGTGGGGTATGAAATGAATTTATTCCTGCAAGATTACGCCGGAAAAATCGGGGTACTCCTGCTCCTTATTTTAGGCCTGGTTATCATTATGGTCCGCCTCTTCGATTTTACACCGGAAAAATTGGCCAAAAGCTTTTCAGGCCTCGGCACCCTGATTCCAAGCCGGTCTCCGGTTCCTGAAGAATCTCAGGGATACGGGAGTTTGGAATTAGATCCGAATTCAGTTGAAACCCCGTCAACTCCCCCTCCGGATCCCTATACACACAAAAAAGACATCCCGGTGATTGAAGAGGAACCCGAAGTTGAAACTAAAGAAGTGACTTCGGATGAATCGGAAATTCAAATGGAAGTGTCCCATGCGGTAGATGAGGTGGAAGAAACGGATGCCCTGGCCGATAAACTGGTCGAGGATTTCGGGGAATTTGACCCTACCCTGGAGCTGCCTAAATACAAGTTCCCGCATTTAGACCTTCTGGATTCCCATGGCGGAGGCGGGGGAATCACCATCAACCAGGAAGAGCTCGAGGAGAATAAAAATAAAATTGTCGATACCCTTAAGAATTACAAAATTGGTATTGCCCAGATTAAAGCCACTATTGGTCCGACCGTTACCTTGTATGAAATTGTGCCTGAAGCCGGCGTTCGGATTTCGAAAATCAAGAACCTGGAAGATGATATCGCCCTCTCTCTGGCCGCCCTGGGGATTCGCATCATTGCCCCTATTCCCGGTAAAGGGACCATAGGGATTGAAGTTCCGAACAAAAAGCCCACAATAGTCTCGATGCGCTCCGTGATTGCTTCCAAAAAATTTCAGAATGCGGAGATGCAATTGCCAATCGCTTTTGGAAAAACGATAAGCAATGAAACCTTTGTGGTGGATCTGGCTAAAATGCCCCATTTGCTTATGGCCGGGGCCACCGGGCAAGGTAAATCAGTTGGGCTTAACGCCATCCTTTCATCTCTTTTGTATAAAAAACATCCGGCAGAGGTCAAGTTTATTCTGGTGGATCCCAAAAAAGTGGAACTGACGCTCTACAATAAGATCGAGCGCCATTTTCTGGCAAAACTCCCGGATAGCGAAGAGGCCATTATTACGGATAATACGAAAGTCATCCATACCCTGAATTCGCTTTGTATTGAAATGGACAACCGCTATGAACTGCTCAAAGCAGCCATGGTTCGGAATATCAAGGAATACAATGTGAAATTCAAGAGCAGGAAACTCAATCCCAACGAAGGGCACCGCTTTCTTCCCTATATCGTACTGGTTATTGACGAATTCGCCGACCTGATTATGTCTGCGGGAAAGGAAGTGGAAACACCTATCGCCCGTCTGGCGCAGCTGGCTCGGGCCATTGGTATCCATTTAGTTATCGCGACACAACGCCCATCCGTAAATGTGATTACCGGCTTGATTAAAGCAAATTTCCCTGCCCGTATCGCCTTTCGGGTGACCTCTAAAATCGATTCCAGAACCATTCTGGACACACAGGGGGCAGACCAGCTTATCGGACGTGGAGACATGCTCTACACCCAGGGGAATGAAATTATTCGGCTGCAATGTGCCTTTGTCGACACCCCCGAAGTGGCTAAGATCACAGAATATATCGGATCTCAACGGGCCTACCCGGATGCCCATTTGTTGCCAGAGTATGTTGGGGAAGACTCTGGCACAGGAATTGATTACAGCATCGAGGACCGGGACGCCATGTTTCGGGATGCCGCGGAAGTCATTGTCACCGCCCAGCAGGGTTCAGCTTCCCTTATTCAAAGAAAATTAAAATTGGGGTATAACCGCGCCGGACGGATTATTGACCAATTGGAAGCCGCGGGGATTGTAGGCCCCTTTGAAGGTAGTAAGGCGAGGCAGGTGCTTGTAACAGATCTGGCCGCCCTAAAGGAATTGCTTAACAACGAAACAAACGGATTAGCATGAAACCCAGAATTATAACGATGCTGCTGATGTGGTGCTGCCTTGGGGCTTTACACGCCCAGGATGCCGCTAAAGCCAAAGACCTGCTGGACGAAGTATATGCCAAAGTAAAGGGGTACGACAACATTGTAGTGGACTTTAAGTTTGACCTCTACAACAGTGAAGCCGATGTGCGGCAGGAAACCCGGGGGAATGTCAGTCTGAACGGGGATAAGTATTACCTGAACTATATGGGGGCAGAACAGTTGTACGACGGAAATAAAGTATACACTATCGTCCCGGAAAACGAAGAAGTGACCATTGAAGACAAATCCTCCGAAAGCGGGACGGTAAGCCCATCTAAAATGCTGACCTTCTACCGGGAGGGGCACCGACTGGACTGGGATATCCTTCAGGATGTTCAGGGGCGTAAAATCCAGTATGTAAAGCTCACACCGATTGACACAAATTCAGAAGTGGCTTCGATACTTCTGGGTATAGATGTGGAAACACAACATATTTACAAGCTTATCGAAACCGGAAAAAACGGCACCAAAACCACCATTACCGTCAATTCGTTTAAAACAAACCAACCCCTTCCCAAAACACTGTTCACCTTCGACGAAAAGAAATATACGGACGAGGGCTACTATATTATCAGGAACTAAGGCTTTGAGAATACTAGATCAATATATTCTGAAGAGGTTTTTGATGAACTTTTTCAGTTCGTTTGTGATCCTGATGTTCATCTTTATTTTTCAGACGATCTGGTTGTTTATCGATGACCTGGCCGGTAAGGGACTTGATTTTGTCATCATAGGGAAGTTCCTTTTCTACCTCCTTCCCAACCTGACGGAAAAAGTGCTTCCCCTAACCGTCCTGCTCTCGTCTATCCTTACTTTCGGAGCCTTGGCAGAGAACTATGAATTTGCCGCGATGAAAGCCTCCGGGATTTCCCTCCAGCGCGCCATGCTCTACCTTATCGTATTTGTTGTTTTTTTGGGTGGCGCGGCTTTTTCCAGCGTTTCCGCCGACGTCTGCTTGCCCGGCATGATCTCCAC
>CAZEQO010000099.1:9195-10475 GCA_964514365.1 uncultured Robiginitalea sp.
TGGGGTTGCCTTCTATTTTGCCAATACGGTAATCCCCATCTCCGAACAGAAGATCTACAACCTCAGGAGAAATATTGCTACCATGAAGCCCGCCGCTGTAATCGTGGAGGGGGTCTTTAGTGATTTTGAAGGACGAAATATCAAAGTCGGGCGCAAATACGGGGAGAATGACCGCTTTCTCGAGGATGTGATCATCCATATGAAATCACGACTTCAGCGCAATACGACAGTCATCCGGGCGGAGAAAGGGGAACTGGTCAGCGGGACGGGTTCTGACATCATCCAGCTCAAACTTATGGATGGGCACTACTACGAAGAGCTTATTCAGAAATCAGGTACTGCAGGAAATTCACATCCTTTTACCAAAGCGGATTTCGATACCTATGTCATGAATATTGAAATTCCCGATAACCTCGAAGACCTCGAAGCCGACCGCAATGTAGAGACCGACAAAATGAAAAACGTCAGTCGCCTGATTACCGATATCGATTCAATAGAAGTACACAACCGAAACCTGGTAGATGCCTTTTCGAGCAGTATCTCCAGTCGGATGGGGGCTTTTCCGCTTCGCGATCGCGACAGTGTGCCTGCCGTTTCAGATTCTATTGTCAATGGATCGGACTCCCTGCGCCAAACCACAGGCTCTATGTTGAAAACAGCTGTGTCTAATGTCACGGCTGGGGGTTCCGAAACAAAACCCTCAGATTCCCTTGATACAAGTGGGAATATACCCCAGGAGGTATTGTCGCAAAAAACGGCCAACCTTAAAAAGCAGGAACGCCCCTATGTGGAAGGTGACCCCCTGAGCCCATTTAAAACCTGGGAGCAGGGCCAGATTCTGGACGCTGCTAAAAACGCTGTCCGGAACCTGATGAATTCCGTCCGGGGTAAAGGGGAAGATTTGGAGTTAAGCTATAAACGCTACAATTTGCACATCCTGAGCCTGCACAAAAAATTCGCACTCGCTTTTTCGTGTATTATCCTCTTTTTTGTGGGAGCACCCCTGGGTGCTATTATTCGTAAGGGAGGTTTGGGCCTGCCGATGGTCATAGCGATTGTATTGTTTTTGGCGTATTATTTCTTTGGGGTGTTTTCGGGCAATTATGCCAAGGAGGGAAATATTCATCCCATCCTCGGTGCCTGGCTGCCCACCCTGATTATGCTGCCCCTGGGGATATGGCTTACGCGACGCGCAACGGCAGACAGAGGTCTGATGAGTTTCGGACACTTTTTAGATTTTATCAAAGAACGATTTTCACGTGCTAAAGAAGAAGAAGATT
>CAZEQO010000100.1:0-873 GCA_964514365.1 uncultured Robiginitalea sp.
CCCCGGGCCTGCTGATTCCAGTACGGGGCGCCCAGCCCCGCAAAGGCGGGCACCAAATACACGCCCCCGGAATCCGGTACCCGGGTGGCCAGGGTTTCTACATCCTTTGAATTTTCAATGAGTTTTATCCCGTCTCTGAGCCACTGCACCACAGCCCCGGCGATAAAAATACTCCCTTCCAGGACATAGGTGGTTTTCCCTCCCAGGGTCCAGCCGACCGATGTGAGCAGGTTATTCTTCGAGACGATAGGTTTGTCCCCAATATTCATCAGCATAAAACAACCCGTGCCATAGGTGTTTTTGACCATACCAGCCCGCGTACACATCTGTCCGAAGAGTGCAGCCTGCTGATCTCCCGCAATCCCGGCAATGGGAATTCCCTCCGAGAGGAAAGCTGCTGAGGTATGGCCGTAGACCTCGCTGGATTCCCGGACCTCAGGCAACATATTTTCAGGGATTCCCAACAGATCGAGCATTTCAGTATCCCATTCCAGGGTATGCAGGTTAAAGAAAAGGGTCCGGCAGGCATTGGTCATATCCGTAATATGTAGGGCCCCACCGGTCATTTTCCAGATCAACCAGGTATCAATAGTCCCGAGGAGGAGGTTTCCGGCCAACGCACGTTCCCGGGCCCTGGGTACATTGTCCAGAATCCATCTCACCTTGGTTCCGGAAAAATAGGAATCAATGACCAAACCGGTTTTTTCCCGCACCATTTTTTGCCTGCCCTCTTTTTTAAGCGTCTCACAATACGAAGCGGTACGTTTGTCCTGCCATACAATAGCCTTATAGATGGGTTCTCCGGTATTCTTATCCCATACCACCACGGTTTCGCGCTGATTGGTAATACCGATGCCCTTAATATCGGAAGGT
>CAZEQO010000100.1:883-10398 GCA_964514365.1 uncultured Robiginitalea sp.
ATTTGCCTGCTTCAGGGCTTTGGCCGCCATTTCCGCCTGAACTTCCCAGATTTCAACAGCATCGTGTTCTACCCAACCCGGTTTGGGAAAATGTTGTTCAAACTCTTTTTGGGCCGTTGAAATAATGGAGCCTTTCCGGTTGAAAACGAGCGCCCGGCAACTTGTGGTTCCCTGGTCAAGGGCTAGAATGTATCCTTGCATAGTGTATTTAATTCAGCTGAACGATTTTGAAATTAAGGATCCCTGCAAACAGTACCCATAGAAGATAAGGGATCATCAGGTAGGCGGACGTACGGTTTACTATATAAAACCTGCGGATAGTCATCACGATCAGGATCAGTAGAATGAGCAGGATCACCAAAGCCGGCAGCGGGAGCTGTAGCCCGAAAAATACAATACTCCAGGAGGCGTTAAGCAGCAATTGAAATCCGAAGAAATAAAGTGCGGTTTTAACCCTTTTATGATAATACCCGTACCCCCAGACCATGCCGGCGGCAACACCCATAAGGATGTACAAAACGGTCCAGACAGGTGCAAAGATCCAATTGGGGGGATTAAAGGAGGGCTTGTTGAGGGTACTGTACCAGGTATCCACTGAAGACTGGGTGGCAAACCCGGAAAGCGCACCGACCAACAGGCATACAGCGACGGCCACGGCAATGCGGAGCATAGTTTTGCGTTCCCTTCTCATGGTTTTAAAAATAGGGAATTTTTCAGTAGTACAACCGGGAAAGAGCAAAGGCATATCTTTGCATAAATTCTGTGGATGACTGAAAAGGATTTTATACCCGGGAAGGCCGGGACGCTTCCCGAAAATGGCACGATCAGCTGGCAAGCCCCCAGCAACATTGCCCTTGTCAAATACTGGGGAAAGCGCCCGGGCCAGCTGCCGACAAATCCGTCGGTGAGTTTTACCCTGGACACTTCCGCTACCCGGACTACGGTGAAATACCGGAGGGTGGCCACTCCGTCCAGGGTTCCGACATTCCAAATTTTTCTCGACGGGGTGGAAGCACCCCACTTTGCGGATAAAATCAGCACATTTTTTGAACGTATCAGCATTTATCAGCCCTTTTTAGGGGCCTATAAATTAGAGATCCGGACGGAAAACACCTTTCCGCATAGCAGTGGAATAGCCTCTTCTGCCAGTGGTATGGCGGCGCTATCCCTCTGTTTGATGGATTTGGAACGCGCTATTTATCCGGATTTGAAAGAGGACCTGTTTAAAAAGAAGGCTTCCTTCCTCGCACGACTGGGTTCGGGCTCTGCGGCCCGCAGTATTGGAGGAGGACTGGTCGAGTGGGGAAGACAAGAGTCCATACCCGGAAGCTCAGATCTGTATGGCATTCCCTATCCCTTTGAAGTCCACTCAATTTTCAGGTCGTTCCAGGATACAATTTTGCTTGTGGATAAAGGGGAAAAACAGGTGAGCAGTACTGTGGGGCACGGCCTGATGCAGGGGCATCCTTTTGCGGACTCCCGGTTTGACCAGGCCCGTCAACATCTGGATGGTCTTCGGCCCGTACTGCAGGAAGGGGATCTCCCGGCCTTTATAAGCCTGGTTGAGTCTGAGGCACTGAGTCTCCACGCCATGATGATGAGCAGCAATCCCTATTTTATCCTGATGAAACCCGGGACACTGGAGATTATCAACAGTATCTGGGAATACAGAAAGGAGACCGGCACCCCCGTTTGTTTTACGCTCGATGCCGGCGCCAATGTACACTTACTCTATCCGGAGGAAAATAAGGAAGTAGTTAGCGCGTTTATCCAAGAGGAACTGTTGTCGTATTGCCAGGATGGGCAGTATCTTAAGGATCAGGTAGGCTCCGGCGCTCTGCGCCTTTAAAGGTTTAACACTACCTTTAGAAGAAAGTTTCCTATTTTTGTTCCAGACCTTCAAAGTTGCATATGAAAGGACCGTTGTTTTATTCCAAGATCCTTCTCTTCGGAGAATATGGGATCATTAAGGATTCCCGTGGGCTTTCAATCCCGTACAATTTCTTTAAAGGCGCCCTGAAAAAATCAGCGCATCTTGAGGGTAAGGCCCTGGAATCTAACCGGAACCTCAAAAAATTTGCCGCTTACCTCGAACAGATGCAGGCCGAATCACCGGACCTGGTTTCCTTTGACCTGGAGACCCTGCATACAGACATCGGGGAAGGCATGTTTTTTGACAGTTCTATTCCCCAGGGGTATGGTGTTGGCAGCAGCGGGGCACTTGTAGCGGCTATTTACGACCGGTACGGCAAGGATAAGATCACTGTTTTGGAGAATCTCACCCGGGAGAAACTTCTTCGGCTCAAAGCTATTTTTGGTCGTATGGAGTCTTTCTTTCATGGGAAATCTTCAGGTCTGGATCCCTTAAACAGTTACCTGAGCCTGCCCATCCTGATCAATTCCCAGGACAATATTGAATCCACGAGTATTCCTACCCAGAATCCGGATGGAAAAGGAGCTGTGTTCCTTTTGGACAGCGGTACGGTGGGTGAAACGGCTCCGATGGTCCAGATTTTTATGGAGCAGATGAAGCAGGAAGGGTTTCGAAAAGTCCTGAAAAATCAATTTATCCGCTATACAGATGCCTGTGTGGAGGATTTTATCAGCGGAAATGTCAAGTCCCTTTTTGGCAACATCAAGAAGTTGTCCCACGTAGTACTCAACCACTTCAGTCCGATGATCCCACAGGAATTTCACCAGTTGTGGAAACAGGGCATCGAATCGAATTCGTATTATTTAAAATTGTGTGGTTCCGGAGGTGGAGGATACATCCTCGGTTTTACCGAAGATCTCGACCAGGCTCGCAAGGCGCTTAAAGGACATCGTTTAGAGGTGGTTTACAACTTCTAAACATCTCTCCCATGTTTTCCCGTAAGACCAGATTGCTACTGTTAAAAGCACTGAGTCTCATTTCTATCGTCAGAGGGTACAATATCCTGGTCATTGCCCTGGCCCAATACCTTGCGGCTATATTTATTATGTCCCCCGATCTGCCATGGTCGGATGTAATCCTCGATTTAAATCTCTTTGTAATCGTGCTTTCTTCTGCCCTGGTCATTGCCGGGGGGTATATTATCAATAGTTTTTACGACTCTGAGAAAGATCTGATCAATAAACCCCACAAAACGATGCTGGACAAATTGGTGAGCCAGCGGACTAAAATCTACGCTTATTTTGTCCTTAATTTCCTCGGGGTTTTACTGGCGAGTTATGTCTCCTTCCGGGCGGCCCTTTTTTTTGCGGCCTATGTTTTCGCTATTTGGTTTTATTCCCATCGTTTGAAGAAAATTCCTTTTTTGGGAAATATCGTATCGGCCCTACTGGCCATAACGCCTTTCTTTGCCATCTTCGTGTACTACCGGAATTTCGATCCCGTTATCTTCGTCCATGCCCTCTTCCTTTTTCTGATTATTCTCAGTCGGGAACTGATAAAGGATATGGAAAACCTGGCGGGGGATATTGCACAGGATTACCAGACGATCGCCGTTCGTTATGGCACCCGATTTTCAAAGCGCTGTATTACCCTTTTGGTTCTGCTGGCACTGGTCCCGGC
The DNA here is from genome assembly GCA_964514365.1 of uncultured Robiginitalea sp. Classification (GTDB taxonomy): domain Bacteria; phylum Bacteroidota; class Bacteroidia; order Flavobacteriales; family Flavobacteriaceae; genus Robiginitalea. The sequence goes on from CAZEQO010000100.1 coordinate 4,437, forward strand.
TGGGTTGTTGATCGCTTACTTTGACGTGGGCTATATGTATTTGTACTTTAGCGCCACAAGTGTATTACTGATTGTTTTTTTGCTCCTGCTCTGGAGGTCGAACTCCAAGAAACAGTTTGTTTGGCTGCACAACATTCTGAGGTTTATTATTGTTTCAGGGGTAATCAGTATTTTACTGATCGATATTGACCTGTTGATAAATCGACTTTTATGAAATCCCATACGCTTCGGGTGGGCAGACCCCAATACGCACCAAAATGGCTGGACAAAAAGGGTACTTTTGAGGTAATTGAGAAGACACCGGCCATTCTGGCGAACGGGGGCTCTTGTATTGCCGGGCCCGACGGGGAGTGGGTCCTGGAACCGCAAATCGGTATTGAGGGTGTTATGGTGGCTGTTTTTCCCTTGGGAGGGTCTACGGGGAGCGTCAGAATTTTGATCCCTCAGGCCACTACAGCCGCCCGGATGTCACCCGATTGGTCCTCGATCGCTCCCGGCAGACGATTTTAGGCTTCGGAGAAGCTGACATTTAATACCTTTGCCGAAACCTCGATATGAGCAACTCCGATTCTGGGAAGGGCAAAAAGCCTTCAGAAAAAAAATCCGGTACGTATTCCAGTAAAAAGGGCCCTGTTAGAAAGGGCACTTCAGGTACTTCCAAAGGGGGTTCCAGTCGATCCTCATCAAAGGATTACCCAAAATCGGATTCTCCGGTACGGCGACCTGCCCGTGGCACTGCGTCCCGAAGTTCCGCCTCCAATCGCGATGCTGCCAACCGGCGATCTTCGCGTGATTCAGATTTGGGGAGTTCCTCTTCACGGGGTTCCGATTCCCGGAGTTCGACATCCCGCGGTTCAGCTTCGCGTAGTTCAGAATATAAAGGTTCTGGTTCCCGAAGCTCAGATTCGAGAGGCTCGGATTCGAGGGGTTCAGCTTCCAGGGGTTCCATTTCACGGGGTTCAGATTCAAGGAGTTCGGACTATAAAGGTTCTCCTTCCCGGGGCTCGGATTCCAGGAAGTCTGCTCCGAGAGGCGAGGGTTCCCGATTTTCGGATTCTTCGAAATCACCAGGGTTTAAGAAACGGTCAGGGGATGACAGGCGCTCAGGGTCATGGGATCCTTCGAAAAAGCCGACATTCCGGAAGCGACCCTCAGGTGCCGCCAAAGCATCGGGTTCGGATCCCGGAAAGATTCGGCTCAACCGGTACATTGCCAATGCAGGGGTTTGTTCCCGTAGGGAGGCTGACACCTATATTGCGGCGGGCAGTGTAACGGTAAATGGAAAGGTTGTTTCCGAAATGGGGTACAAGGTAGACCTCACGGATGAAGTGCGTTTTGACGGGCGATTGTTGCAACGGGAAAAAAAGGAATACGTACTGCTGAACAAGCCCAAAAATTTTGTCACCACTGCTAAAGATGAAAAAGGCAGGCGGACCGTTATGGAGCTCATAACACGGGCCAGTGCTGCGCGCCTTTTGCCGGTCGGCCGTTTGGACCGCAATACCACGGGACTCTTACTGTTTACCAATGACGGGGATCTGGCCAAGGAACTCACACATCCTAAACACGGGGTGCGAAAAATCTACCACGTGGAACTCGATGCTAATTTAAAGGCCGCTGACCTTTCCCAGATCCGCAAAGGGCTGGAGCTCGACGATGGCCTGATTGAAGTAGATGAGGTAAGTTATATCGACGGGACGTCCAAGCGTGAGGTGGGAATACAATTGCACAGCGGACGCAACCGCATTGTCCGTCGCATCTTCGAACATCTGGGGTATCAGGTCGTGAAACTCGATCGGGTAGTCCTGGCAGGACTGACCAAAAAAGACCTTCCCCGGGGCCACTGGAGGCATTTAACGCCCCAAGAAGTGATCAACCTGGGGATGACGATTTCCTGAGATATTTAAGCTGGCCAGGCTTTATCCATTTTATTTCGGATCTCGTCCAGACAGAGATTTCCCAGACTTCCTTTATGGGTGTGCTTTAGTTGTTTATCAGGGGTATAAGTACCTGACGCAATCTGGGCTGCCATTTTTCGATAGGCGTCCCGGAAGGAAATGCCTTTTTGAATCATACTATCCATACTGTCCACACTAAAGAGATAGTCGTAAATGGGATCCTCGAGGATGTCCGGATTCACCTGTATTCTTCCCAGGCTGCTCAGGGTAATTTCCAGGCAGGACTTCAATTCCTCTACTGCAGGCAGCAGGAGCGGCTTGGTCATCTGAAGGTCCCTGTGGTAACCACTGGGCAGGTTGGTGGTGAGGAGGCTCAATTGATTCGGCAACCCCTGGATAATGTTGCATTTTGCCCTGACCAGTTCAAAAAGGTCGGGATTTTTTTTGTGGGGCATGATACTGCTTCCTGTAGTGAGTTCTTCAGGAAAGGAAATAAAGCCGAAGTTCTGATTTGTGTAGAGGCAGATGTCCATGGCCATTTTTCCAAGCGTTCCGGCTACTGACGCCATCGCCATGGCCGCGAGGCGCTCTGCCTTTCCCCGGCCCATCTGGGCGGCTACCACATTGAATTTCTGGGTGGCGAAACCCATCTGGGATGTTGTAAAATCCCGGTCTATAGGAAAGGAACTCCCATACCCGGCAGCACTCCCCAGGGGATTTTGATCGGCCACCTGAAAAGCCGCCCGGAGCATATAGACATCATCGATAAGACTCTCCGCATAGGCTGAAAACCAGAGGCCGAAAGAAGAGGGCATGGCAACCTGAAGATGCGTATACCCGGGGAGGAGAACGTCTTTATGTCGCTCTGCAAGTTCGAGGAGCAGGTCAAAAAGCGCCCGGATTTGGTCGTGAAAACCGGTGATGGAGTCTTTCAAATATAACTGTAGCGCGACCAGAATCTGATCGTTTCTGGAACGGGCGGTATGAATTTTTTTGCCGGCTTCGCCTAAGCGCTCGGTAAGTTCAAATTCAATTTTGGAGTGCATATCCTCAAAAGGCGGAGCAATGGAAAATTTCCCTGCTTCCACTTCTTCCATCATAGCGTCCAGCGCTTTGGTCAAAGCTTCCGTTTCGGTTGCAGAGAGTATTCCGATGCGCCCCAGCATTTGGGCGTGGGCCCGCGAGGCGATCAGATCATATCGCACTAAAATCTGGTCCAGTTCCCTGTCGTTGCCAACGGTGAACAGATCCATTAGCTCATCCGGGGTGCTCCCCTTGTCCCATAGTTTCATAAAAAAAGTATTACGGTTCTCTTCAATTTCAGATCTGTCACAGCCCTGTCTCACTTTCAGGTCCACAGCTTTCTATGGATAGACGAAGTTACCCAAATCTTTCAGGTTTGAGGAATCGCTCGAGCAGGTCGACATAAATGGCAATACCCTCCACGACCTCCTTAACCTCTACAAATTCATCCGCGGAATGGGAGCGAAGACTCAGGCCCGGACCCATTTTCAGGGAGGGGCAACTCAGGGCTGCCTGGTCCGAAAGGGTGGGGGAGCCATATGTCTTTCGTCCGAGTGCCTTCCCACTGAGTACCAGGGTATGATCGGGGTCGATGGAAGATGAATTCAGGCGCAGGGAGCGGGGACGCAGCGAACATGGGGCTTCCCGCTCGAGGATTTCCGCAATTTCCGTATTGGTATAACAATCGTTTACGCGAACATCCAGGACAAGATCCACATGGGCCGGTACTGCATTATGTTGTTTTCCACCATCGATTTGGGTGACAGTCAGTTTAACCTCACCCAGGGTTTCGGAGACTTTGGGGAAGCTGTAATTCCTGAACCATTCCAGGACGGGTATGGTATTGTAGATAGCGTTATCCGTATTGGGGTGGGCCGCATGAGAAGGCGTCCCGGTTACGGTGGCGTCAAAAACCACCAGTCCTTTTTCGGCGATGGCCAGGTGCATCTCAGTGGGTTCGCCAACTATGGCTAAATCAATTTGCGGCAAATCCTGCAGGATACCCCTAAGGCTGTTCGGACCTGAATTTTCTTCTTCTGCAGAGGCCACCATTAGTAAATTGTGAGAAAGGTTTGCCTGCTTATGCCAATACGCAAAACAGGCGAGGAGGGAGACCAGGCAACCTCCGGCATCATTACTGCCCAGGCCGTATAGCCTCCCCTCCTCCTCAGTGGGTGCAAATGGGTCCCGGGTATACGCTTTGTTGGGCCGGACGGTATCGTGGTGGGAGTTCAGCAGCAGCGTGGGTTTTCCCGGGGTAAAATGCGCATTTTTGGCAATGATGTTATTGCCGATTTGCCCGCAAGAGATGTCGTGGGTTTCCAGCCATTTGCGGATTAAATCCGCTGTTTCCGATTCCTCCCCGGAGAAAGAAGGAGTTGCTATGAGGTTCTTAAGGAGCTTCAGCGCATCTGAAGTAAGGGATTCCAGAGACATTATAAGTGTATTTGAGTGGATTTAGGCGTCTGCCCGTCCAGAAGTGAAACAGGACCGATATAAACCTGGTCCACCCCTGCCTGCAAGGCCCTAAAACTATTGAACAATTTGGGAATCATCCCCTCAGAAATGACACCTTCTTTTTGGAGTGTTTTAAAATTGTCAGGACTGATTTGGGGTATGACACTTTCGGGATTACTTACATCGCGCAGCACTCCCTGTTTTTCAAAGCAATAAATGAGTTTTACTTCGTAGGCCGGACTGAGCGCCATGGCCAGATCTGCGGCAATGGAGTCTGCATTTGTATTGAGGAGCTGCCCGTTTCCATCGTGGGTCAGGGCACAAAAGACGGGCGTAAATCCTGCCTTTAGCAGGGTGATGAGCCCATCGGTATCCACCCGTTCCACATCCCCAACCAGGCCATAGTCTATATCTGAGACCGGTCGCCTGAGGGCCCGGATCAGATTGGCATCTGCCCCACTAAGCCCAAGGGCATTGCATCCCCTGCCCTGCAGGCCGGCTACCAGGGTCTTGTTGGCCCATCCGGCATAAACCATGGTGACGACTTCCAGGCTTTTGGCGTCCGTAATTCGCCGACCGTGGACCATTTGGGGGGTAATGCCCAAATCTGAGCTGAGTTTACTGGCGCGCTGCCCCCCGCCATGGACCAGGATTTTTAATCCTTCCATGGCTGTAAAAGCCGAGTAGAAGGTTTCCAGAAGTTTTTCATCTTCTAAAAACGCCCCGCCAATTTTTATGATGCCTACTTTCTGTTTCATGTTAGTATCGCTGATTTATAAAACACCGAGAAGGTGTTTTAAGGCCAACCGGGCCGAAAGGCAGCCTGCCTCAGGACTAAGGACTGAGGGCCATCTAGGACGGCGTCCTCAACCACTACGTTCCGTCTTACGGGCAGGCAGTGCATAAATTGCGCCTGCCCGAGTTTTTCAGCCGTCATCATCCAGCCGGGATCCCGATTCAAAACCTGGCCGTATTCCTGTACACTACTCCAGTTTTTTACATAGATGTAGTCCGCGCCTTCCAAAGCCCTTTTCTGGTCGTAAACCGGCTCGTAAGTGCCTATCAGATTTGCGTCGAGGTTATAGCCCTGCGGGTGGGTAATTACCAGATCCACAGGCATCCTTTGCATGATCCGTACAAACGAATTCGGTACCGCCTGGGGCAACGCCCGGGGATGTGGTGCCCATGACAATACTACTTTTGGAGTGGTTTTTTTGGTGGTTTCCGAAATGGTGAGCGCATCGGCCAGGGCCTGTAAGGGATGTCCCGTGGCACTTTCCAAATTGAGTATGGGTACCCCGGCATACTTCACAAATCCACGGAGTATGCCTTCGGCTAAATCCATTTTTCTGTCTGAAAGTCCCGCAAAAGCCCGGACCCCTATCAGGTCTGCGTATTGCCCTACGACTGCGGCAGCTTCTGCTATATGTTCGGCGGCCCCCTTTTCCATGATGGTGCCGTCCTCCAATTCCAGATTCCAGCCTTCCGATCCAAAATTCATCACCATGACTTCCAGACCCAGTAAGCGCGCCGCTTTTTGAGTGCTGAGCCGCGTGCGGAGGCTGTTGTTAAAGAAAAGGAGG
>CAZEQO010000101.1:0-7700 GCA_964514365.1 uncultured Robiginitalea sp.
GGATTATCGCCCACGTACATGTAGGGGCACTCGCGTGGAATGGATTCCTGACTTTCGGGATGATTTACTGGCTGGTCCCCCGAATGTTTAAAACACGCCTGCACTCTGTGGGTATGGCGAACTTCCATTTCTGGATCGGCACCCTGGGGATAATCCTCTATGCCCTTCCGATGTATGTCGCCGGGTTTACCCAGGCCCTGATGTGGAAAGAATTCAATCCGGATGGCACCCTGGTTTACGGAAACTTCCTCGAAACCGTCAATGAAATTATGCCCATGTACTGGATGCGGGCCATAGGCGGCTCCATGTACCTGGTAGGTATGGTGGTAATGCTCTACAATATTATTGCGACCGTTCGTTCGGGAAGCAAGCTGGAAGATGAACTGGCGGAAGCCCCTGCCCTGTCCCGTATCGGTGGCCGGAGAAGGGCCGGGGAAAAGTATCATACCTGGCTGGAACGCCGACCCATTCAACTGACCTTGCTGGCCACTGTTGCCATTCTGATCGGAGGTGTTATCCAGATCATACCCACCCTTTTGGTGAAATCGAATATCCCGACAATCACCAGTGTAACGCCGTACACGCCGCTGGAACTCGAAGGACGAGACCTGTACATTCGGGAAGGTTGCGTCGGGTGTCACTCCCAGATGGTACGCCCCTTCCGAAGCGAAGTGGAACGGTACGGGGAATACGCCAAAGCGGGGGAATTTGTATACGACCACCCCTTCCTGTGGGGTAGTAAACGTACCGGCCCGGACTTGTTGCGGGTGGGTGGAAAATATTCCGACAACTGGCATTTAAATCATTTTTACGATCCACAAAGCACCTCTTCGGGGTCCATCATGCCGTCGTATAAATGGTTGATCCGCAACCAACATGACCGCAGCGGGGCTGCGGATAAAATGCGGGTCATGGTTACCCTTGGGGTTCCGTATTCAGATGAAGACATCGCCGGGGCCGAGGCATCCATGGATGCCCAGGCAGCACAGATCGAGAAAAACCTCTATGCCGATCCGGAGTTTGTGAGAAGCTACGAGGAGGAAAAGACCTATGCCCAGCAAAACGGGGAGGAATTCATTGAAATGAAAGACCGGGAAATTGTCGCTATGATCGCCTATTTGCAGCGTTTAGGTACCGATATAAAAATTAAACAAAACACGGAGGTCGCCTCTGAAAATCGCTAGGCCATGATGAAAATTGTAAAACAACATATGGAGAGCATCGAGGGAATTGCGACCTATCCGATGATTTCACTCCTGATATTCTTCGTTTTTTTCACCCTGCTTTTCTGGTGGGTTTTCACCACCTCCAAAGAGCGGATAAAAGAAATGGAAGAAATGCCACTAGACGACCAACACCAAAACCCATTTGACCAATGAGAAATTCGACACCTGCCTGGGTACGGGTACCCGTGCTGTTTTTCACCATCTTCCTCCTGATGGAGTTCTTTATCGACTCCGGGGATCAGCCTGCGTTTATCGCGTATCCGATGACTGTGTACTTTTTGATTCTGGTCCTGTTGCTGCTTATCGCCATAGAACTGATCCTGAAGTCTATTGAAAACGTCATGTACCAAACCCTCTCGGAGGAAGCAAAAGTCCGGTATAACGAATCCAAGAGCCAACAATGGGAATGGGCCTGGGGAAAACGCATGTACCAGAAACTCCTCGGCTCCCGACCGATTGAAGAAGAAGGGGAAATTATTCTGGATCACAATTACGACGGTATCCGCGAATTGGACAACCGCTTACCCCCCTGGTGGATTTACCTGTTTTACATCACCATCATTTTTGGAGTGGTGTACCTGGTGCGGTTTCACATCTTCAATGATTATGACCAGACGACAGAATTTGAACAGGAAATGGCCGAGGCCCGAATCGCCATCGAGGAGTACAAAAAAACAGCCAAAGACCTGGTGGATGTCAATACCGTTGAACTCCTTACCGAAGCCTCGGATATAAATGCCGGGAAGGTGATTTTTGAAGGCAACTGTGCAGTTTGCCATATGAATGACGGTGGAGGTGGAATCGGACCCAACCTGACGGATGACTACTGGATTTTAGGTGGGGGGATTCGCAACGTTTTCAATACGGTTTCCGAAGGAGGCCGCTCTGGGAAGGGAATGGTGGCCTGGAAGACTTCCCTAAAACCCAGTGAAATGGCACAAGTCTCCAGTTATATCCTCAGCCTGCACGGAACAACACCTGCAAACCCCAAAGATCCGGAAGGGGAAATTTGGATAGATGAAAATGCTCCGGTAGAAGAAGTCCAGGTAGAAATGGACTCCACTTCTGTGGAAATCATAATGGAAGACGAGGCAGTAAACCCACTTGATCTCGAGGAGTAAACCGACCTTCGATCAGGGGAAATGAAGCCGTACAGACATGGATTCAAACGAAAATTTCAGGGATTCAATAGGCACCATTTCAGAGGAAGGTAAACGCGCCTGGGTATTTCCCAAGAAGCCAAGCGGGCGTTTTTACACCTATCGGAAATACGTGAGTTATGTGCTGCTGGTCTTCCTGGTTGCCGCCCCGTTTGTAAAGGTCAATGGGAATCAGTTTCTCATGTTTAACGTCCTGGAGCGGAAATTCAATATTTTCGGGTTTCCTTTCTGGCCCCAGGATTTTCACCTCTTTGTAATCTCCATGATTATCGGGGTGATCTTTATCGCCCTGTTTACTGTCGCCTTCGGGCGGATCTTCTGCGGATGGATGTGTCCGCAAACCATTTTTATGGAAATGGTTTTCAGGCGGATCGAATACTGGATCGACGGGGATCGGGGGGCACAGATTCGGCTGGACCGCGCACCCTGGAATGCTGAAAAAATTCGGAAAAGGTTACTGAAGTGGACCATCTTTTTTATCATCTCTTTTCTAATTGCCAATGTTTTTCTCGCCTACCTGATCGGCAGCGACGAACTTATCGGATATATTAAGGACGGACCGTCCCAGCATATGGGCACTTTGGCCGCCCTCCTGATTTTTACAGCTGTCTTTTATTTCGTATTTGCATGGTTTCGCGAACAGGTCTGTATCATCGCCTGTCCCTATGGGCGCATGCAAGGGGTCCTGCTCGACGACAAATCTGTGGTAGTCGCCTATGATTATAAGCGGGGGGAAGGCGAAAACGGCCGGAAGAAATTCCGGAAAAATGAAGACCGGGAAGCCCTTGGCCACGGGGACTGTATTGATTGTTTGCAATGCGTCCACGTCTGCCCCACCGGTATCGATATTCGCAACGGAACCCAATTGGAGTGCGTGAATTGCACGGCCTGTATCGACGAATGCGATACCATCATGGAAAAAGTTGGCTACCCGAAAGGTCTCATCCGTTATGCCAGTGAAGTCGAAATATCGGATAAGATCCCGTTTAAGTTTACCCCCCGGATGAAGGGATACGCCGCGGTGCTCACAGTGCTGATGGGGGTACTGGTCGGAATGTTGTTCCTCAGGAACGATTTGGAAGCGACCATCCTCAGGCTCCCCGGACAATTGTACGAACGGAAGGAAAACAATATGATCAGCAATGTATACACCTATAAACTGATCAATAAAACAAGCCACGCCGTGCCGGATATAAACTTTAAACTCCTCTCGCACAACGGCACGATCACCTTTGTAAAAGGTTCCGGGTTTGAGGTTCCGGCCCAGGAGCTCTCCGAAGGGACACTTTTTATAGAAATCAATAACGCCGCCCTGAGTGGTGATAAAGACAAAGTCAAAATTGGGGTATACAGTGGGGAAGAGCTTATTGAAACCACGACTGCCCGCTTTTTAGCACCCCATTCATATAAATAAAAACAACCCGTTATGAAATTTAACTGGGGAACCGGAATCTTCCTTTCTTTTGTAGCCTTTATCGTCTTCATTTTGTATTTCGTGGTACTCTCCTTCAGAGATCCGCAATCCAATCACCATCTGGTTACGGAGGATTATTACCAGCAAGAGTTGCAGTATCAGCAAGATCTCGATGCGGCCGATAACCTGGACAAAACCGGGTGGCAGCTTCAGGTAGCCAAAACACCTGAAGGCCTGCGGGTCGGTTTTCCGGAAGCCCTTGCCCCGCAAAAAATAAAAGGAACAATATCCCTTTACAGACCGTCCAATAAGCAGTTGGATTTTAAAACTCCAATTCAATTATCCGAAAGGCAATTGCTCATACCCAAGAGTCGCTTGTTGGATGGTCGTTGGGATATTCGAATCGAATGGACGTATGAAGGGAAACCTTACTTGTATCAAAACAAAATGACCTATTGAAGCCTCTGATGCCCCCGCCCATATGTGTTACGGAACTTTGTGGCAGGGGCCGCAGGGATAAATAATTCACCATGCTCACAACAGCATTAGTATTAGGAGCCCTGGGAAGCCTGCACTGTATCGGCATGTGCGGACCCATCGCCTTTATGCTTCCGCTCAACCGACAGAATCGGTTGAAAGGCGGGCTGCAGCTGGGACTATATCACGGGGGTCGCTTGCTCGCCTATGGATTGATCGGCCTGGTTTTTGGCCTGATCGGAAAAGGCCTCTACCTTTTTGGGTTTCAACAAAATTTATCGATAATCCTTGGGGCCGTTATGATCCTTTTAGTGCTGATTCCGGCCCGTACCTTCCGAAAATGGAAACCTGCAGCGCCCGTGTATCGCTTGCTGGGTAAATTACAATCCGCCATGGGCGCCAAATTGCGGGAAGGAAACCCCGACGCTTTTTTGAGCATCGGATTTCTGAATGGCTTTCTCCCCTGTGGTTTGGTATACATGGCCCTTGTCGGGGCTATGGCAATGGCTTCAGCGCCCATGGGTGCTTTGTATATGATGGTTTTTGGTTTGGGGACCGTGCCCTTGATGAGCGGTGCAGCCCTGATGGGAAAAATTTTTAAAACAAAACTTCCCACCGTACGCAAATGGATCCCGGTTTTTGTAGTGGTGATCGGTCTGCTCTTTATACTCAGGGGAATGGGGCTGGGTATCCCCTATGTTTCTCCCCAGGCACCCAATGACCAGGTGACCGCCACGATGGAGTGTCATCCCTGATCATTCAATATTGAATTCAACACAAACAACCTGAGACAGATGGACAAATTCTGGATTTCTTTTTCAATGCTTTTTTTATTGATTTCATGTGGAGATCGGCCTGAAAAGGCCGTTGTGGAGGACACTGAGCCAGTCGGGACTGAAAATTACGCTTACAAATGGGGAGAAATGGCCCTTGAGGCTACTGCCCTGGATACGGAGCGCTTTGCACCGCGACCCACGATTACCTCCAGGTATCTCGGCCTGATCTTTACCGCGGTTTTTGATGCGTGGTCCCGGTACGACCCCACCGCTATCCCTGTATACCTGGCCGACGTAGCACGTCGTCCGGAAGCAGAACACACCCTTTCCAACAAGGAAATAGCCATCAGCTACGCCGCCTACCGCACCCTGAATGAATACTATTATTCCGATAGCACCTTGTTCCGGGAGTATATGCTCGAGCTCGGCCTGGACCCTGAAGATAAGAATATGGATCCCAACACCCCGGCAGGAATTGGCAATCTCGCGGCCCGGGCCGTTATCGAAGCCCGGAAAAACGACGGATCCAACCAGTACGGCGAAGTTCCTGGTTCCAACGGGGAGCCCTATTTCGACTATACCGAATACGCCCCGGTGAATTCTGCCGACGAAAATGTAGACATCAACCGGTGGCAGCCCAAATACTTCACGGATGCCGAAGGAACTCAATTTGCCCCGGGTTGCCTGACACCGTTCTGGCAACACGTCACCCCCATCACCCTGGATTCCGCCAGTCAGTTTCGCCCCGGTCCCCCGCCTATGGTCGGCTCCGAGCAATTGGAACGCGAAGTGAGGGAAGTTATTGAATTGCAAGCCAATCTTACGGATGCCGATAAAGCCCTGGTCGAATTTATGAGGGACGGGCCAAAATCTGTACAGCAGGCAGGACACTGGTTAAAATTTGCACAGGACGTTTCCCGCCGCGATGCCCACACCCTGGATCAGGATGTGAAAATGTATTTTCTGAATCAAATAACGGCTATGGATGCCTTTATCGCCTCCTGGGATTCCAAGATGTATTACGATTATGCGAGGCCTTACGCCCTGGTCCACGATTACTATCAGGACCAGGTTATCCGGGCCTGGGGAGGTCCGGGCAAAGGGATTGTAGAAATGCCCGGGGAGCAGTGGCGGCCGTATTCCCCCGATGTTTTTCTCTGTCCGCCCTTTCCGAGTTATACCTCCGGCCACAGCACCGTGAGTGGGGCGTGCGGGGAAGCCTTACGGCTTTTTACAGGAGATGATTATTTCGGGGAATCTGTTAAACTGGTCCCCGGAGCACTGACCGAATTAGATCCCCAACACTTCGGGGATACCGTTACCCTGAAATTCCCAACGTTTACCGAAGCCGCAGATATGGCCGGGAAATCAAGGGTTATGGGCGGATACCATATCGAGGCGGACAATGTAGCCGGGCTGGAGCTTGGAAGGGATGTGGCGCGGCATGCCTGGAAATTCTATCGGAAACACCTGGGCTCCCCTGAGGGTTCTTAACTGGGGAAGATGTCACAGTATCGAATGAAAAACAGACTATGAATATCGTATCACTTGAAGAAGCCGCGTCCATCGTCAAATCGGGGGATCGCATATTTGTGCAGGGAGCTGCCATGACCCCTAACACCCTTATCAATGCCATTTGTGACCGGCATAAAGACCTTAAAGACGTAGAGGTCATCTCGATTCATACCGACGGTACGGTGAATTACGCCCTGCCACCTTACAATAAGGCCTTTAAGATCAATTCCTGCTTTGTAGGCGCGAACGTACGGAAGGCAGTAAACACCAACCAGGGAGATTATATCCCCATATTTCTCAGTGAAATCCACTGGTTGTTCCGACGGAATTTACTGCCGCTGGACGTAGCGGTGGTACAGGTTTCCCCTCCCGATAAACACGGGTATTGCTCTTTGGGTGTTTCGGTAGACATTACCCTGCCTGCGGTGCAAACGGCCAAAAAAGTAATCGGGCAACTCAATCCCAAAGTGCCCCGAAGCCACGGGGACGGAATCATTCATATCAGTCAGCTCGATGGGCTGGTAGAGGTGGACGCCCCCATTCACACCTATCCCCTGGGGGAGATTTCAGAAACAGAAGCCAAAATTGGTGCACACGTGGCTTCCCTGATCGAGGACGGAGCGACGTTGCAGATGGGGATTGGGAGTATTCCCAATGCGGTGCTTGAAAATCTGGGCGGGCATAAGCGCCTTGGGGTACATACGGAAATGTTCTCGGATGGCTTGTTACCCCTGATTGAAAAAGGGGTGGTCACCGGACAGGACAAGGAAATCAAAACGGGAAAAATAGTCACCTGTTTTGCCGCGGGATCCCAAAAGCTCTATGACTTTATAGACGACAATCCCCTGGTCCATTTTAAAGAAGCGGGGTATACGAACGATACCACCATTATCCGCCAAAACCCCAAGGTAACTGCCATCAACAGTGCCATTGAAATTGACCTCACCGGCCAGGTCTGTGCGGATACCATTGGGAGTTATCAATACTCCGGCGTCGGCGGACAGATGGATTTTATTCGTGGGGCATCCCTCTCCCCTGGAGGCAAACCCATCATCGCAATCACTTCCGTCACGGGAAAAGGTGTTTCGAAGATTACCCCAATCCTCAAGCCGGGTGCCGGGGTCACAACCAC
>CAZEQO010000101.1:7710-9484 GCA_964514365.1 uncultured Robiginitalea sp.
TAGAGTTCGTGCAGCGGCTCGGCGTCGTCGACGCGGGCCATCAGGAAACCCTCGAAGCAGCTGCTTATGAGCGGTTTGGGTAATTAAATGTGTGGAAAGTACAAGGAGCAGGCTTGTCAGGTACGCTACGGGAAGAGGCACCCTTCAGAGAACCCGTCTCAAGTACACAAGGCTTTTGAAGTGCGCTCCATAAAGGAACTGTGATTCAAAAAAGGATCCACCACAAAGAAAAAGGGGCTGCCATGGCAGCCCTTTTTTTAGGTATCTCAGGGAGAAACCTATAACTTAAAAGTAATTACAGGAATCGGGGAGTGATTCGCGATATCCTCTCCTATACTTCCCATAAAGAAGTGGGAAATCCCTTTGCGACCGTGGGTCGGGATACCGACCAGATCCGCCTGAATGCTTTCGCAATAATTCAGCACGCCCCGCTCGACACTGTAGTCGCAATACTTATCTACGGGGATACTGGATTTAGCATGGTCCAGGAATTTGGAAATCTGCTGGTTCATGTCCCCGTCGCTCAGGAAATGATCCCCGGGGGTGTTGATGTAGACCACTTTGAATTCTGCCCTCAACTTTTCGGCAAAGGCTTTGGCCTTGTTAAAGGCCGGAAGCGTCTCCTCCTTAAAATCACAGGCAAATACAAAAGTATCGATCTTAAATCCTGGCCTTGGCTTTTTGACCACAATCACAGGAACCTCCGCATTTCGAACCACCCTTTCGGCATTGGATCCGATAAAGATCTCCTGGAGTCCGTCCGTTCCATGGGAGCCCATGACAATCAGATCCGCCTTGTGGTTTTCAGCTACTTCATTCACCTCAGAGAATACTTTGTAGTGCTTAATGACAGGCGTGACGGTGACGTCTTTTAAGTAGTCTTTCTGTAAAAACTCACCCAGTCTTTTTTCTGCGACCTTGAGCAGAAATACGGTTTGTTCGGGATGATACGCCTCTGAAGAGGAAATCATCGCGTAATTCAGTTCGAGCATATGCAGCACGATAATCTCCGATCCATGCTTTTTTGCTAATGAAGCTGCCACTTCGAGGGCATATTCGGATTGTTGGGAGAAATCAACGGGTACGATTATAGTTTTCATGGTATTGGGATTAGATTAGACGGTCATTGAAAATAACCTTGTTTCGGGCACTTTATTGTGCAAATGCAGATCAAAGGCCATACAGATGTTGCGGATAAAGACACGGCCACTCGCGGTAACCTGCACCGTTTCCGGATCCAGGACCACCAGGCCATCGGCTTCGGGTTCTTTAAGTCGTTCCCGGATTTCAGCAACACGCTCTGTGGAAAGGCCTTTATCCCATCGAGTCTCAAAACGACACATCAAATCCAGGATGTGCCTGCGGATCAACTGATCCTCTTCAGAAAGCAGGTGTCCGCGAAACACCGGGATAATCCCTGAGGACACCAGGTGTTCGTATTCTTCAATATTCTTTACATTTTGTGCAAATCCATACCAGCTGTCGCTGATACTGGAAACGCCCAGGCCGATCATCATCTGGGTATGGGAAACCGTATAACCCATAAAATTACGGTGCAGGCCGCCATTGACCATAGACTGGTAGAGACCATCGGCCTCGAGGGCGTAGTGGTCCATCCCGATCTCCTTATAACCCGCGCCACCCAGAATTTCTTTACCCAGCTGGTACTGCCGGCGCTTTTCATCCGGGGAAGGCAGGTCTGAGTCCTGAAATCCCCGCTGTCCGTTGCCTTTGAGCCACGGCACATGGGCGTAGCTGTAAAAGGCAAGGCGGT
>CAZEQO010000101.1:9597-10247 GCA_964514365.1 uncultured Robiginitalea sp.
AAATAATGTCGTGGCCCACGGAGGTAAAGCCCTCTTCCCGGGAAATTTTCGTGACCTCTGCCACCTGCTCATATGTCTGGATACGGTGGATGGCTTTTTGAACCGTCTCGTTGTAATCCTGTACCCCGTAGGATACCCTTCTGAACCCGGCCTGATACAGGACCCTGAGATGTTCCCGGGTTGTATTGGCGGGGTGACCTTCAAAACTGTATTCCCAGTCATCCGCCCGGTCTGCGAATCTGAAGATACCATCCAAAAGCACTTTCAGGTTTTCAGGGGAAAAGAAAGTAGGGGTTCCCCCCCCGAGGTGTAATTCCCGTATGACCGGTCGTTTGCCAAAAAGCTTCCGATAGAGCTCCCATTCCTTTAAAAGCGCACTGATATAGGGTGTTTCTACCGAATGCCGGCGGGTAATCCGCTTGTGGCACCCGCAAAAAGTACACATGCTCTCGCAGAAAGGCAGGTGGATATACAGGCTGATCCCCGTTTTCTCATTGCTTTCCGCAAAAGCGCGGGAAACGCTTTCTTTCCAGGCTTTCCCGGAAAAAGCCGGCACATCCCAGTACGGAACCGTCGGATAACTCGTGTACCGGGGGCCGGGAACATTGTATTTGGCAACCAAATCGCACATACCTTAGCTGTTTCTTACA
>CAZEQO010000102.1:0-10234 GCA_964514365.1 uncultured Robiginitalea sp.
GGACTTAAGTCTAAAGGCGGTCTGAATGAATGAGACGCTGGCAGAGAAACTCGATCGAATCCCCCTGGTCAGGTGGCTGGTCAGGCTTCTGAAGAGTATACGCTTAAGGGCCTTTGAAGGCATGTCTATGTTCGATCTTATCGTGCTCTATGTACGTGGGATCATCAGGGGTACTTTGTCTATTCGAGCCAGTGCTATTGCCTTCAGCCTGTTTATGGCGCTTTTTCCATTGTTGATTTTTTTGATTACACTATTGCCCTATCTTATTCCCTATGTGAATATAGGGGATGGCAATCTCGAAGAGCAATTCCTTCATTTTTTGGAAAACCTGCTACCCCGGGCTTCGGGGGACTACTTAAATGAGATTTTTGTACAACTGAGTGAACAGAAAACAGGGGGCTGGCTGTCTTACTCTTTTTTGATCTCCATATTTTTAATGACCAATGGGGTAAATGCTATTTTCGGGGGCTTTGAATCCAGCTATCACATTGAATTTACGCGCAACTTTTTTAAGCAGTATGCGTATGCCTTAATGGTGGGGTTAATTCTCTCCATACTCTTGCTCCTTGGCGCTATAACAACCATTTATTTTGAAGTTTATGTGGGTGCCAGTCTCATGGATTTGGGCACCTCGGACGAACCGGAAGTCTTCTGGATCCGTACAGGCCAGGCGGTATCCTTTATTGTGCTTACCTACCTCACCACAGCTGTACTCTACTATTTCGGAACCACGGAAGGTAAAAAAGCCCGCTTTTTTTCCTATGGCGCCCTGATGACCACCCTGCTTATACTTTTTAATTCCTACCTCTTCGGAGTGTATATCGAACGGTTTGCCCGATACAATGAGCTCTATGGCGCCCTTGGGGGTTTACTTATCCTGATGGTTTACATCTGGTTGAATTCCAATATTCTACTTCTCGGTTTTGAGCTCAATGCAACCCTGGCCTATCTTCACAAAAACGTCGAGAGGAACGGGGAGTCCCAGGATATGGAAGATTCCTTTTCAGGGCGGGGGGAAGGTTCGGGGGTAGAGGCTCAGGAATAAGTAAAACACTAGGCGACAATTACCGGGACGTCTATTGTTCGTCACTGAAGATT
This sequence comes from uncultured Robiginitalea sp., assembly GCA_964514365.1. Taxonomy (GTDB): domain Bacteria; phylum Bacteroidota; class Bacteroidia; order Flavobacteriales; family Flavobacteriaceae; genus Robiginitalea. The sequence continues at coordinate 1,099 of CAZEQO010000102.1, forward strand.
ATATTACAACAACATGGACCACTTTATCGAGGTATTGCTCCCCCTTCCGCTTGAACGCAACTTCACCTACGCCATAAGCCCGGCTCAGGCTTCCGAGTTGAGCATTGGCATGCGGGTGGCGGTACCCTTCGGTAAGTCGAAACTCTATACCGCCCTGGTGGTGCGAATGGATACGGATCCGCCGACAGCCTATGAGGCAAAAAACGTGTACGAGATCCTGGATGAGAGACCCCTTGTGTCGGAACTTCAATTGCAGTTCTGGAAATGGATGTCATCCTATTATATGTGCACTCCGGGCGAGGTTTTTCGTACGGCAGTCCCCAGTATTTTACTCCTGGAGAGCGAAACGCGGATATCCGGGGAGCCTGCATGGGAAGCCGAATCCGCAGATATAGACCCCACGGAGGCCCTTGTACTCCAGGCCCTGAAGCATCAGCCAACCCTTCGGGTTTCTGAAATCAGTTCCCTGGTTGAGCGAAAAAACGTATTGCCCCTGGTCGGACGAATGTTGAAACAGGGAATGATCCGGGTAGAGGAAGCACTGAGCAGGGGCTACCGCCCCAAAGAGGTGCGTTTCCTTCGTTTGCATCGGGCGTATCAAGGGGAAGAGGCACTTGAGGGCTTACTGAAATCCCTTTTGCGGGCTCCGAAACAGACAGAAGTATTACTTCATCTCTTCCAGCTTCAGCAGGGCGTAAAAAAGCCCATAAAAAGTACAGACCTCGAAAAGCAAACCGGCACTTCCAGATCCGTAATCAAAGCGCTTATCGATAAGGAGGTTCTGGAGGAGTATACAATAATCCAGGACCGGGTAGGGAATCAGGAGGGTGCAACAGCGCGGGATCTGGCCGTTTTGAACCCGGAACAAAAGAAGGCTATTTCGGAAATACAGGGCTTTTTCAAGAACCCAAAGCCCGTATTGCTCCACGGCGTCACCGCTTCAGGCAAGACAGAAATTTACAGTCATCTTATCGCAGAGACCCTCAAGGCGGGTAAACAGGTCTTATACCTGGTTCCTGAAATCGCCCTTACCACCCAGCTCACCCATAGAATGGAGGAATTGTTTGGTTCCCGGGTGGCGGCTTTCCACTCGCGTCAGAGTCAACCCGAGCGGGCAGAAATCTGGTATCATTTACAGGAAGGGGGTGAAAAGGCTTCTGTAGTTCTGGGTGCGCGATCTTCCCTTTTCCTGCCTTTTAAGAATTTGGGTCTGATCCTTATAGACGAGGAACATGAGAATTCGTACAAACAATTTGATCCCGCCCCGCGATATCACGCGAGGGACGCCGCAATTCTTTTGGCCTCCTATTGGGATGCAAGGGTTTTGTTGGGTTCAGCTACACCAAGTGTGGAGAGTTATCACAACGCAACTATCGGGAAGTACGGCCTGGTCGAGATACACGGGCGTTATGGGGGAGTGCTTTTACCCGAAATGGAATTGGTTAACCTTGCAGATGCCTATCGGAAAAAACAGATGGCCGGGCATTTTTCCCATCGCCTCAGGGATGCCATCACAGAAACCCTCGAGCAAAAAAAGCAGGTTATTCTCTTCCAGAACCGCAGGGGGTTTTCGCCCATAGTGGAATGTTTGAGTTGCGGGCATGTGCCCGGGTGTCCCAACTGCGATGTAAGCCTGACCTATCATCAAAAGCGGGGACAACTCCGATGCCATTATTGCGGCTTCCACCGGCATTTGGAACCAGAATGTGAGGCATGTGGCACGACTACCCTCGATACCAAGGGGTTGGGTACAGAGCAGGTAACTTCCGAGTTGGCGGAATTGTTCCCGGAAACGAAAACCGCCCGGATGGATTTGGATACTACCCGTGGAAAGCACGCCTTCAGCCGTATAATTGAATCTTTTGAAGCCCGGGAAGTTCAGGTGCTCGTAGGTACCCAGATGGTGACTAAAGGGCTTGATTTTGGGAATGTTGGCCTGGTGGGAATAATGAACGCGGACACCTTATTGAATTACCCCCATTTTCGGGCACATGAGCGCTGCTTTCAGCTGCTTACCCAGGTGGCTGGTCGGGCGGGCCGAAAAGACTTTCGGGGACTGGTATTGATTCAGACCTATAATCCGTACCACCAGATTTTAAAGCAGGTGACCACCGGAGATTACTCAGGGATGTTCCGGGAACAATTGTATGAGAGGGAGCAGTTCAAATATCCACCTGAGGTGCGGCTGATCAAAATTACGTTGCGTCACCGGGAATGGAATCGGGTAGAGGAGGGGGCAGAGTGGTTTGCAAGAACCCTGAGGGCCGTTTTTGGCGCTGGAGTTTTGGGCCCCGAATACCCGCCTGTAAGCCGGATTCGCAATCAGTATCACAAGCAAATCCTGTTAAAAATCCCAAAAGGGCAGCCATTGGCACCAACAAAAAATAGCATCAAAAGAATCCAAAGGTCTTTTGATGCTATTTCAAACTATAGAAGTATTCGCCTTATCTACAACGTAGATTATATATGATACGGTCAGACGTTACTCAGTGCTTCCGCCAGCTCGGCCTTTTTATTCCTGCTCAAGGGAATAGAGCGGCCTGCAACTTCAACATTTTTACTGTTGTATTTTTCAATGCGCTCTAAATTCACAATATAGGACTTGTGAATTCTCAGGAATTTATCTGCGGGCAATTGCTTTTCAAAAGCCTTCATTGTCGAAAGAATGACAACATTGGCTTCATCCGTAACTAACTTGATATAGTCGCCAAGGGCTTCGACCCATTTGATGTCACTTAGAACTACCTTTCGTTTCTTGAGGTTACTTTTCACGAAAATATGTTCCTCATCTTCATGTACCTTATGAATTTGCTCAAACTTTTGAACTGCTCTTTTCACAGAGGCGTCAAAGCGAGCCATTGTAATCGGCTTATGTAAATAATCCGTTACATCGTAATCAAAGGCTTTTAACGCATAATCCGGTTTACCGGTGATTAGGATAACCTGAGGTGGGTTCTCCAGGGATTCGAGTAGGTCAAAACCGTTGATAATGGGCATTTCGACATCGAGAAAAATAAGGTCGATTTCATTGTTCTTAATCCCATTCTTCGCTTCTATTGCATTGCTGTATTCTGCAACAAGCGCGAGATTCGGATGATTATTCACCAGTTTTGCAACCGCCATTCGCTGCATGGATGAATCATCAACGACAATACTCCTTAGTTTCATAAATGGTTGATTTGTGGGGTTAAATCATCGCCAAATTACTTAAAAAACACGACGAACTACAACTAAAGTTGTGAACATGGTGTGGAAAAGTGTGTTTTTGACGATGACCATAGTTAATTTAATTACAAGTATTTAAAGCGTAGGTTAAGCTTTGATTTTAATCACATGTAGCTATAACGATCTTTTTTTGGATTTCTTGTAAATGCATGGAAGAATTGTTACTTTTGCGCTCCTTTTTAAATTATAATCTATGAGCAATTACGAAACTGTTTTCATTCTTAATCCCGTTCTGTCTGAAACCCAGATAGAGGAAACAGTGAAGAAATTTGAAGATTTCTTAAAGAAAAATGGCGCCAAAATGGTAGCCAAGGAGGATTGGGGCCTGAAAAAACTGGCCTATCCCATTCAAAACAAAAAAAGTGGTTTCTATCACCTTTTTGAATTCACTGCCCCGGGGGAGGTTATCACCCCTTATGAGCAGGAATTTAAAAGAGATGAGCGCATTATGCGGTTTCTCACTGTTAAACTCGACAAGCACGCCGTTGAATGGGCGGAGAAAAGAAGAACCAAACTAAAAGCTAAAGCGTAAGACATGGCCACTTTACAACAACAGGCAAAAGGTAAAAAAGACGGGGAGATTCGTTATCTGACTCCGTTGAATATTGAAACGACCAAGCAAAAGAAGTACTGCCGCTTCAAAAAATCAGGAATTAAGTATATCGATTATAAGGATCCTGACTTTTTAATGAAACTGGTCAATGAACAAGGAAAAATTCTTCCACGCAGGTTAACAGGTACATCCCTGAAATACCAGCGGAAAGTAGCACAGGCGATTAAAAGGTCCAGGCACCTGGCCCTGATGCCTTATGTAGGAGATCTATTAAAATAAACGGAGGAAACATGGAATTGATATTAAAACAAGACGTTGAAAACCTCGGGTTTAAAGACGATCTGGTAACCGTAAAAAACGGCTACGGTCGGAATTTTCTGATCCCTCAGGGAAAAGCCATGCTGGCAACGCCTTCGGCAAAAAAGGTATTGGCTGAGAACTTGCGGCAGAAAGCGCATAAGGAAAAAGAGGCGATTCAGGAAGCCGAGAAAATCGCAGAGGCGTTTAAAAACCTGGAAATCAAAATCCCGGCCAAGGTCGGTGAGGCCGATAAACTTTTTGGTTCTGTGACGAATGCCGATCTCGCGGCTGCTTTGGACAAAGAAGGCCACGAAATAGAGAAGAAGTTTATTTCCATCAAGGGCGGTTCTATCAAGCGCACCGGACCCTATGAGGCTGAAATTCGTTTGCACCGTGAAGTGCAGGTGGATTTTGGGTTTGAGGTTGTCCCTGAAAAGAAATAACCTTTCGCCTTTAACTCATTAAGAATCCACCCTGTTTCGGGGTGGATTTTTTTTATTTATAGCAAGACCTGAGATGAAATACAGAAGATTGACGCGCGAACAGTTCGAGGAGTTGCATCCTGAATTCATTAATTTTTTGGCCACACAGTCCATTACAGCTGAGGAATGGACAGCTATTAAAAACGATAAACCCGAAATCGCGGAGCAGGAACTGGATGTATTTAGCGACCTGATTTGGGAAGGGGTGCTCTCAAGGGTGACCCATCTCGAAAACATCAGCGCCTTGCAGATGCACCTTTTTAACTGTACGGCCAAGGAGATGAAACTCATATCCGTAAGGGTGCACAACCCCGATATTGACTTGCGTACTGAGGTGGGCTTCGGGTGGTTTAAGAAAAACTGGCAATCTGATTTTGTGGAATACCTAACCGCTTCAAAAGCGTATACTGAGGATCCCAATAAAGATAAGTTTCAACTGATCGAACAGGGGGCGCAAATCACTAAGGGGGAACTGTTCGAATGGTTTGAGAAAATCATCGAGATTTAAATCCATGGAAGATCAGGTGATGGATCGCCTATATTTGTAAAGACTAAGAAGACCTATGGCTCACAAACCATCTATTCCCAAGGGGACCCGCGATTTTAACCCCGGTGAAGTTTTAAAACGAAACTTTATCATACAGACAATCAGCCGGCAATTCGAACGCTTTGGTTTTCAGCCCATTGAGACCCCGGCTATGGAGAATATGGAGACCCTGATGGGGAAATACGGGGCGGAAGGGGATCGGTTGATTTTTAAAATCCTGAATTCCGGGGATTTTCTCAGGAAGGTTGGCCAGGTGCCATGGGAACAAAAAGACAGCGTTCAAATCACACCCCTGCTCAGCGAAAAGGCGCTCAGATACGATCTTACGGTTCCCTTTGCCCGTTATGTGGTCATGCATCAGAATGAAATTGACTTCCCGTTTAAGCGCTATCAGATACAGCCTGTGTGGCGGGCCGACCGGCCGCAAAGGGGGAGATTCAGGGAATTCTACCAATGCGACGCAGATGTCGTTGGGGCAAAAGGTCTGGTCCAGGAATTGGAATTTATACAGCTTTACGATCGGGTTTTTACAGACCTTGGATTACCCGGAGTCCTTATTAAAGTGAACCACCGAAAAATTCTTTCGGGAATTGCTGAAGTTATCGGGGCGGCGGAACGCCTTACCGATTTTACGGTTGCCCTGGATAAACTAGATAAAATAGGTCCGGAAAAGGTTCGGCAGGAAATGATAGAGAAGGGAATCCCAGAGGGGGCCGTGGACCGGGCATCAGCCTTGTTCGAACTCAGCGGGAGCACTGAGGAGCAACTGAGTAGCCTGAGGGAGTTCCTTTCAGAATCCCCTGTGGGGATGAAGGGGATTTCAGAGTTGGAATTACTGCTTTCACAAACCGAAGAACTTGGGATGACCGGGGCGACCTGTCAGCTTGATATTACCCTGGCCCGCGGACTGAATTATTACACCGGTGCCATTTTTGAAGTGAGTGCTCCGCCAGGGGTGCCCATGGGTTCTGTTGGCGGAGGTGGCCGATACGATGATCTTACCGGTATTTTCGGGCTCAGGGATGTCAGTGGGGTAGGAATATCTTTTGGCCTGGACCGAATTTATCTGGTGATGGAAGAACTCGGACTTTTTCCTGTTGCCCTGAACCAGACAGTAGAAGTATTCTGTTTGAATTTCGGTGAGCAGGAGAGCAGGGCGGCCCTGAAACTCGTTATGCAACTTCGGGATTCAGGTATTGCGGCAGACCTATATCCGGATCCCGTCAAAGTAGCCAAACAATTTAAGTACGCAGATAAACGCGGATTTCCCTATGTGATTCTCATTGGGGAGGATGAACTGCGCGAGGGTCAATTCACGGTGAAGGATATGGAAACGGGGCAGCAAAAAACTTATGCACAGGATGACTGGCAGACTTTTGCCAGCCTTTTAAACTCGTGATTGCAGGGCTGTAAACACAGCCTTGTAATACGTCCTGGAATGGGGCACATAGCCCGCCGGAGCTGCCATGCCCCATAGCTCTTCCGTCAGGCGGAGTAAGGATCGCAATTCCAGGGCGGCTACTTCCTCCGGGTTCCCTGTCAATTCCTCAAGCGGTACCGGGAGTTCAGCGAGATAAACGTATTGAAATTCACGATCGTGAATTCCTCCCGGGTGTTTTTGTTCAGAAGTGAATCTTCCCAAAAATTCCAGTTGGTTCGCGTCGAGGAATAGTCCGATCTCCTCCCTGGTTTCCCTTAAAGCGCCTGCAAGTGGAGTCTCCCCATCGAGTATATGCCCGGCCACGGAGACATCCCAAAGGCCCGGAAAGGTATCTTTATCTTCGGCCCTTTTCTGCAGGAGCACCTGCCCTGCACGTGTGTACAGCCACAGGTGAATCGTCGGGTGGAACCACCCTTTTTTGTGGGCTTCAGACTTTAAGGCTGTCCTCCCTGTGGGTTTTCCGGACTCATCCCAAATTTCAATATTTTCGTCCATAACTCAAGAATCACCAGGCTATTTTATTCAAAATAGCCGAATGTTTCTCCATCCCTGAGGTTTAACAGGGTTTCGTAGATCAAACGAATGACATTGGCGACATCTTCTTTATGTACCATTTCTACTGTCGTGTGCATATAGCGGAGTGGGAGTGAGATAAGGGCCGAGGCCACCCCTCCATTGCTGTATGCGAATGCATCAGTATCCGTACCGGTCGCCCTGGAGGCGGCCAAACGCTGGAACGGAATTTTATTTTTATTGGCCGATTCGATAATGCGATCCCTGAGTTTGTGTTGGATAGCCGGAGCATAGGAGATGACAGGCCCCTTCCCGATTTCAATATGTCCTTCTTTTTTCTTCTCGATCATCGGGGTGGTGGTATCGTGACATACATCGGTTATGATAGCGGCATTTGGGCGAATTCTCGCCGTGATCATCTCAGCTCCGCGAAGGCCTATTTCCTCTTGTACTGAATTGGTAATATAAAGTCCGAAAGGCAGGGTGATGTTGTTTTCCGAGAGCAGGCGCGCCACCTGTGCAATCATAAAACCACCTGCTCTGTTGTCAATAGCACGGCATACAAATTTGTCTTTATTCAGGACTTTAAAGGTATCCGGATAGGTGATTACGCATCCTACGTGTACGCCCATTTTTTCGACTTCCTCTTTGTCTTTTGCGCCAATATCAATAAATATATTGTCCAGTTTGGGGGGTTCTTCTTTGCTTTTGTCACGGGTGTGGATGGCCGGCCATCCAAAAACACCCTCGACAATACCCTTGTCCGTATGGATTTGAACCCATTTGGAAGGGGCTATCTGGTGGTCGCTCCCACCGTTTCGGATTACGTAAATCAGCCCGTCATCCGTAATGTAATTCACATACCAGGAGATCTCATCGGAGTGGCCCTCAATAACTACTTTATAAGGCGCGTCCGGGTTGATAACCCCCACTGCAGTCCCATAGGTGTCGGTGAGAAAGGTGTCTACGTAGGGTTTGAGATAGGACATCCAAATTTTCTGCCCTTCCCATTCATGACCGGTAGGCGAGGGGTTGTTCAGGTATTTTTCAAAAAAATCAAGCGCATCTTTAGTCAGAATGGCATTCGTTTTCATAAGTACGTGTTTCCTGCAAACTTAGTAATATTCACTTTTATTTAGCACCCATTCCATAAGGTATTATGTACTTTTGATTTGGGTAATTTGTCATATGAATATACGGGGTCTGTTTCGATTTATTTTTATCCTGGTACTGCCTCTCGGTCTTTGTGCCCAGCTTCCAGACCATCCACTGGATTCGCTTCAGGAAAAAATGATCATTGTGGAGGGGGATTCTATTGCGCGCAGCTCTATTGAACTCGAGGAAGTCTATTTATTTGGCCGACTGAAATTCAACTCCTACGACGATAAACTGCGCTACTACATTCTCCGCAGAAAAACCCTCAAGGTATATCCATATGCTAAATTGGCCTCCGACCGCCTGATGACCTTAAATGAGCGCCTGGCCCGTATCAAGTCTAAAGGAAAGCGCAGGAAGTATACCAAGACGGTCCAGCGGTATATCGAAGAGGAATTTTCTGCAGAACTGAAGAAGCTTACACGGACCGAGGGACAAATCCTTGTAAAACTTATCTACAGGCAGACGGGGGAAACAGCCTTTGATCTGGTGAAAGAATTGCGCAGTGGGTGGCGGGCCTTCTGGTATCAGAATACGGCGAAGATATTTAAGATAAGTATTAAGGAAGAGTACCATCCGGAGACGGTTCACGAAGACTACCTGATTGAAGACATTCTGCAGCGGGCTTTTGCTTCGGGCAAACTCGAGCGGCAGGAATCGGTACTCGACTATGACTACGCCTCCCTTTCCAACAAATGGAGTGCTGCAAAAAAGAAAAATAATTAGTTGGAGGCTACAGGAAATTTTTCCTATATTTAAAGTCCTTTTCCCGAAGATCTTTTCATCAAATTGTTAAGGCTAAGCCCCTTAGCATTTGGCGCGAAAAAAAAGAAAAAAAATAAGCGTGTTTTTTAATTGTTTTATTAAAAAACCCCTTTATATTTGCACCCGCTTTTCGAGGGAACTGAAAGATGTTTTTT